>JAILHZ010000177.1 GCA_024695545.1 Clostridiales bacterium | reverse complement strand
GGCAGATGACCTCGACAGTTGTTTTGTAAAACCGGATTCGGGAAAGACTTTTTCCTACTCGATCCCGGAGACCGAGCCGGATCTTCCGGCACTCATCGCTTCCCATGGCGGCCGAAAAGAACTGATCGGCCCCGGTGTTCTCGATCTTTGCAGGAAGGCTGACGCCGTATTCATCGGCTGCCACGGCGGCATGGGCGAGAACGGACGCCTTCAGGCAGTCCTCGACTGCTATGACATCCCGTACACAGGCTCCGGTTATCTCGGATGCGCAATGGCGATGGACAAGCACCTGACCAAGACACTGCTCCTGCAGTTTAATATCCCGACCGCTGACTGGGTCATCTTCGATCCGGAGATCCACACCATTGACATGATCAGAAAAGACATCGGCTTCCCGTGTGTCGTTAAGCCGATCGGCTGCGGCAGCTCCTGTGGCGTTTCCATTGTTCACGACGAGTCTGAATGGGCTGACGCCATCACCTACTCCACCAAGTATGAGAAGACCTGTCTCATCGAGAAGATGATCCACGGCCGCGAGTTTTCTATCGGTGTTCTCGATGGAAAAGCACTGCCGATCATCGAGATCCGTCCGAAACAGGGATTCTACGATTACAAGAACAAGTACCAGGCCAATGCGACCGAGGAGATCTGCCCGGCCCCGCTCACAGACGAGCAGACCGCGGAAGCGCAGTCTCTTGCAGTTGCCGTTCACAAGGCTCTGGGCCTCGGCAACTATTCCCGTGTTGACTTTATCCTTTCCGAGGAAGACGGCAAGTTCTACTGCCTCGAGGCTAACAACCTCCCGGGTATGACACCGAACAGTCTTATCCCTCAGGAGGCACGCGCTGCCGGCATCGGCTACGAAGATCTGTGTGAAAAACTGGTATTGTCGGCCAGCCGCAAGGCCTGATCGATCAGGAAAACAAATTACGCCGACTGCGACTTCAGGAAATCATTAAAGTCATCCACCGGAAGCGGCTTGGCGAAGTAATAACCCTGGAACATCTTACATCCCATCTCGGAAAGCATTTCGAGCTGGGATTTTGTTTCTACACCTTCCGTGAGTGAGAACATACCCAGATCCTCCGACAGGTTGATGATGTTCTGCAGGATCGTTCTCGCCTTCATATCGTCCGAATTGGATGTCAGGAAACGCATGTCGATCTTCAGCACGTCGACCGGCATATCCTTGAGAAGATTCAGTGAGGAGTAACCGGAACCGAAGTCGTCCATCTCAACGATAAAGCCATCCTTACGGAGATCATCAAGGACCTTCATACGGTTATCTACATCTGTCATCATGACCGTCTCTGTGATCTCGATACGGAGTTTGCCGTGGTCGATACCATACTCTTTTGCGAGTGCTTTTATCTCGGAAGCAACATCCATGAAGTAGAAATCCTTCGGAGAAATATTTACGGAGATAAAGAGGTCAAGTCCCTGTTTGCCCCAGTCAGAGAGGATCTCACAGGCACACCGCCACATGTAACGGTCGATCTCGATGATCATGCCGTTCTTCTCGAACACGGGAATAAACGCCGCCGGCGACAGGAAGCCGTCCTGCGGGTGGATCCATCTGGCCAGCGCCTCCGCACCAACGATCCGGCCTCTCGTATCCACGATCGGCTGGAGATACGGAAGCACATTCCTCTGCTTCAGCGCATCCTTGAGCTGACCGGAGATATGCTGTGCCCAGAGTACGTCCTTGCGGATCTTTTCATCATAGATCGCGATATGGGTCGCATACTCGTCGTCGATCGTACTCATAGCCAGCAGCGCACGGTCGAACATGAAGGAAACTTCCATGTTCCTTTCGACGACTTCATAGACACCCACATGGATCACGATATGGTGATCCTGCGGGCCTTCGCCCATGGAGAAATTCATCAGCGCGTCTTCCAGCTGCTGTATAACAAACGCTTCTTTCGGAACAAGTACGCCGAATGTATCGCCGCCGAGTCTTCCGAACACTCCGTCCGCCGGCACATGGTCGCGGAGGAATTTTGCCAGGCTCTTGAGCGCACGGTCACCGAACTCATTTCCGTATACATCATTGATGAGCTTGAAATCCTGGATATCGATATAGTGGATCATGTATTCCATATCCGGATTCTCATCCAGTTTCTTACGGATGCTTTCATAGAGGAATTCCTTTGTAAAAAGATCCGTGAGGCTGTCGTGCGTCGCGTTATATCTCTCCTGCTGCAGGAGCCTCTGCTCTCTTGTGGTATCGCGGATCGCTAGAAAAGAACCCGTTACACGGCCCTTCTCGTCTCTTGCAGTTCTTTTCGACTGGTAGTAATACTTCGCGTCCGCGCCACGTCCGACTACCTGATTGCAGGACCATTCCTGCTCGTCAAAGTCCTGCTTCTCACCAAACTTTTCCTGAAGCAGTTCGGAAGCATTATCAAACTTCTCGTCCTTCAATCCTACAAGCTCGATCGCCGGCTTGTTGGCCCAGATGCAGGTACCGTCCGCATCGTAGAAAAAGATCGCGTCCGGCATGTCCGAAGCCATGTTCGCAAGCAGTCGGTCAAGAAGTGTCAGCGGCTTGTAGTACAGCGTGAAATAGAAGATCAGGATACCGAAGATTCCGTATCCGGCCATCGACTTCTCTACCGGAGTTCTTGAGAAGATGTAGTAGCTCTGCCATGCGCCGGTCACGAGCAGCGTGACCAGAATAGTCGCGTAGCGCTCGGTATATACACGCGAGGAACGGATCATCTTGATCAGGAAGATAAGGAGTACCGTAAAGAAGATACAGTAGACGATAACACGGTGATACGTCTGACCTTCATAGGGGATCACGCGGTAGTAGTTCCGGTTGTCCACAAGGATCGGCTCCGTATCAAAGGCGTGTCCGAAGAAAGGATTCAGCGCGTACTGGACTACATCCGCCGTGATCACGGCATATACCAGGTACTTCAATTTATTGCTCGGCCACTTGACCGCGCAGTACTGGAACGTAAAGAACAGAAGCGCCATGATAAACGAATCCATTCCGATGAAGTAGATATAGCACCCGATCATCGCCGGGATCTTCGCTGTCGAGAGAATGATAATGAGATTGCCGATCATCGGCGGGATAAGCATCGTAAGCAGCATCAAAACGGCATCCTTGATCTTCTTGTAAGATCTTCGGGCCACACTGATACAAGCCGATAAGGCCAGGATCAATAGTATGATGAATGCTGCAAATGAGTACCGCATACTTCCCCCTCAAAAAAGTGTACAGATACCGATTCTGACAAAATCATTTTACATTGCAAAAATGTCCATACTATGAATAAACCATAAACCTTGGTCAGAGATCGTAGTACATTGCGAACTCCATCGGGTGCGGAAGTTTGCTGATCTTAGACGACGCTTTCTTGTTTCTGTCGATCAGCTGCTTCAGAAGTCTCTCCGGGAAGACGCCACCTGCGGTCAGGTAATCGTGGTCATCTTCGAGCGCACGGATCGCTTCATCCAGAGAAGCCGGAAGGCCTGTCAGCTTCGCCTTCTCTTCATCTGAAAGTGTATAGAGGTTGCAGTCATAAGGGCCCCATCCGTTCGCATGCGGATCGATCTTGTTCTTAATACCATCAAGACCTGCCATCAGGATCGCAGCATAGGCATAATACGGGTTACATGTCGCATCCGGATTACGGAGCTCGAAACGCTTGGTGTCCGGTGTTTTTGCATAGGCAGGAATACGGATGACCGCAGAACGGTTGCTCATCGCATAGCCGATCGTGACCGGAGCTTCGTAGCCCGGGATCAGGCGCTTATATGAATTCGTCGAAGGATTCGTGATCGCACAGATCGATCTGGCATGCTTGAGAAGTCCGCCCATGAAGAAGTGAGCCGTTTCACTCAGCTGGGCATATCCGTCCTTATCGTAGAAAACAGGCTCGCCGTTCTTGAAAAGCAGCATGTGCACGTGCATGCCGGATCCCGCTTCCTCTGCCAGAGGCTTTGGCATAAAGGTTGCAGTGAGGC
>JAILHZ010000129.1 GCA_024695545.1 Clostridiales bacterium | reverse complement strand
TGGCGGATGAAGCGGTGGATCTTGCGCGCTTTATCAAAGGCCTTGTTCCTAATGCAGTTATTTTCGGTACCAGCTGTGCGGCGATCGTCAACAAAGGTAATTTTGCCCAGAACCGCTGCGTGATCTCTGTATCCACTTTTGACGAGGCAACAGTCCGCTCCTCCATGATCCCGATCATAGATGACTATTCGCAGACGCCTCTTCCGGTCGATATGCTCGTCGGTCAGGTCAAGAAGGAGTTTGTCGAGGATGACACGAAGCTTCTGCTGACGTTTTTCTCCGGGCAGTACAAGGATTCCTATCAGTTTGTCGACAGATGTAATGATTTCTTCCCGAGTGTCCTGATGACTGGTGGTGTGGCTTCTCTTCCGAATTCCGGTCAGGGAAATCTTACGGAGAGCGGCTTTGTTTTCAATGAGACCGGATGGTCTGACCGCGCGATCCTGATCGCCTCACTCTCAGGACAGAAGCTCGAGAGCTATTCCTCATTTGCGACCGGCTCGCAGGTGATCGGTGAGGAAGCGGAGATCACAGACACATTCAAGTCCAGTATTCTTGCCATCGACGGAAAGAATGCAGTCGATGTCTGTCAGCTCGGCATCGATAATGCCCTGAATGAGCAGCCTGAACTTGCGTATCTTTTCCCGTATGTATATGCGGATGAGGTGGATGTTCCGCTCCATATCTATTACCGGAAGGACGTTAGTCTCGAGCAGGTCTTCCCGAAGAACGACCCGCTGAACCAGAATGAGTACACACTTCGTGATGAAGTGGATACGAAAGAGAAGAAGGAGTATCTCTTTTCCGGGTACAATATCAAGCCGGGGACACGGATCCGCAGGGCTTTTGTCTATGACGGCAAGATCATCTCTGACAGCCGTGCGATGTTCCAGAGGATCGAGAATTTCTCTAAGGCGGAGACGGTTTTCGGATATATCAGTTTTGCCAGAACTTCCGTATATCTGAACTGTGCGAGATGGGAACTCGCACCATATGAAAACTCGAATATGTGCGGCTGTGTTACCACCGACGAGATCATAAATGTAAATGGAAGAAATATATTGGCCTGCGGCTGTTTTGCCGTATCGGTCATGGGCGAACGCCAGTATGCGCAGGAATATAACCCGTATGCTTTCTCGCGTACCGAGGCTCTGGCGCAGGATAACCGCTCGATGCTCAACATCCTGATGGGGATCGAGGGTAAGCTTGAGGCCCGACAGAATGACCCGGATGCCGAGCGCATCCTCCCGTTTATCCGTGAATGTGAGAAGATCATTCTGTACTCGAAGAATGACGAGATCCCGAACGAGGCGGCCCTCAGCCTGGATATCAAGCTGAAGGGATATGACCGTGTCTGCGTGATCGACGTTCTGGAACAGTCGGAGATGGAGCGGGTATTCTCCCAGCATCTTGTGGAACTGACATATCGTGAATATATCCATAAATGTATGGAGTTCTCAACTAACCACAAATACCGCATGTACCTGCTCGACGGCTGGATGATCGCGCTCGCTGTGCCTTCGTACCGGTCGACGCTCAGCAGCTTTGTACACGATATGGAAGACCTTCAGAAAGTGCTTTTCGATTATTCAGATGAGCTGATCGCCTTCGTGCCGATCTTCTGTATCCTGGACGGCTGTGATGAGGATAACTACCGGAATATGTACTATTCATCCCGCATGGAGATGAAGAAGAAGAATGTCCAGTTCTATTTCGCTGAGGCATCTGAAGAAGATGCGCTCGATGAAGAGAGCATCCGTGAGCGTTACCATATCGTTAACGTGATCAACTATGCCATCGCGAACGATAAAGTCATCCCGTATTTTCAGGGGATCCACGATAACCATGAAGGCCGGATCCATCACTTTGAGTCGCTGATGCGTCTTGAAGATGAGAACGGCAAGATCTATTATCCCGGTTCTTTTCTGGAGGTTGCCAGAAGTTTCGGCGTTCTCTACGACGCGATCTCGCGGATCATGATCCAGAAGGTCTTCGAGAAATTCCGCAATATCGAGGATAAGAGTGTTAGCATCAACGTGTCGATCCGTGACATTAAGAACAAAGAGATGCTCGAGCTGATCTACGATAAGCTCTCGTCTGTGCCGTATCCGGAGAACTTTGTCTTTGAGATCCTCGAGAGTGAAGATATCGATGATTACAACGAACTGACGATCTTTGTTGACCGTGTCCACGAGCTCGGCGGCATGATCGCGATCGATGATTTCGGATCCGGTTTCTCGAATCTGCAGCACGTCATGGGCATCCGTTCCGATTACCTTAAGATCGACGGATCGATCATCCGTAACTGCTGCATCAACCCGGATTCGGAGAATCTTCTTGCGCTGATCGCCGGCTGGAAGAACATGTCCGCCAAGAAGATCAGCATCATTGCAGAGTATGTCGAGAATGAAGAGATACAGCAGAAGCTCGTCGGCTATGACGTCGATTATTCCCAGGGTTATCTCTTCTCCAAGCCCGCCCCGGATATTACGGAGTAACCGTATCGGACCGGAAGATGGAAAAGGACGGAACTAAGCGTGATTAAGGGCAGTAAGGAAAAGAAAACGATCGGTCTTGTACTGGAGAATACCTTCACGGAATTCGGTGAAGAGTTTATTCAGAACGTGCAGAGCGGTATCCGCCAGAGAAAGGACCTGAATCTGGTCGTTATCGCCGGCCGCTTCGACGGAACGAAGGATAGGGACAGCCGCCATCACCAGTACCAGAACATCTATAACACCGTCTATCAGCTGGAAAAGCGCTGTAAGTTCGACGGCCTGATCATCAACCTCGGCAGTATGGAGAATGTCAATGCCGAGAAGATCCTGCGCCGTTTCCGCTCCCAGCTCAATCATATTCCGATCGTGTTTGCCGCGTCGGATATTGTCGACTATGTCTCTGTCAATTACGATAACGAATCGGGGATCCGGGAAGCGGTGGACTGCCTGATCAATGTCCACGGCTTTACGAAGTTCGGTATGCTCGGCGGCCGTACGGACAGCCGTGACTCCGAGAAGAGAAAAGAGATATTCGAGAGACTTCTTAAAGAGAACCGGATCGAGTTTACACCGGACAATTACGAGGCGACAGATATGTCGATCAATACCCGTAATGAGGCAAAAGCACTTCTCGACAGGAATCCCGGGATCCAGGCGATCTTCTGTGTAAACGATTCCGTCGCGGTCGGTCTTTATGAGGCGATGGAGGAGAAGCGGCTTGTCCCTGGCCGTGACATCATGGTGTTCGCATTCGACAATACGACGATGGCCGGACGCATGATCCCGCCGCTTTCTTCGATCGGTGTGGCGGATATTACGCTGGGAAGAAAGTCTCTGGATCTTCTGCTGGCGCAGATGGCGGGAGAAAAGGTCGAGTCCGTAGAGATCCCGACAAGGCTTTACGGCAGGGAATCTCTTCCGTATGAGATGTACGAGTATACGAAGCTGGAGATGAGAAATGTTGAGCCGGCTTTCATTAACCGTATGTTCAATGACTGCTTCTACAGATACCGCTATGAGTACATCACACGTGAATCGGTCAACCTGCAGAGGCTTTTC
>JAILHZ010000125.1 GCA_024695545.1 Clostridiales bacterium | reverse complement strand
AAACGGCGATTCGCCGAGGTGACGGTAGATCAGGTACCAGACGATATTTTCATATTCGAAGGCGCGGCCTTCTTTTTCCATATGCTTTTCAAATGAATCCAGATCCTCTTTGGAAAGAGATACGGATGTCAGCCTTCTGATCTCGATATTCCATGCGGGATCGAGTCTTTCGAGACTGCCGAGAAAACCGCCCCAGTGGGAATAATGAGCCGGAGTCTTCGGGAGCGCTGTCTTCGGTGCGGCGAGGTATTCAAAGATATCAGCGATACGTGCATCCAGGGATTTTGTCCGGTCCTGCAGCAGAGAGAAGATCTTTGAACGGATATCGTCCGTCCCGGAAAGTCCGATCAGGCGGACCGGTTCACTATGGTTGAACAGCATACGGGCAGCCTCTTCGCAACAGAGTCCGTATCCCATCTCCATATGGTCGGAAAAGTCTTTATAGAATCTCGGGTGCTCGGTGCAGATCTCGCTTAAGGAATCCTCGCCGAGGCCTAAGATCAGTTCGCAGAGATTGTCGGAATTCAGAAACGGGCAGCGCTCGTTGCCGGCCATGATAAAGTGGGCCTGGGGCTCATCCTCAGAAGGCGGGCAGATGCAGGCCTTCAGCTTTTCACCGATGGGACCAGTCACGGTCTTATACATCTCATATGTGTCGTCATCGATATCGATCTCCCAGCCGACGCAGCAGCTGTGGCGGCATTTTCCCGCGATACACTGAAATCCGATCGAATAATCGGGCATGACGATGCCCTGTACTTCATTATCCATGGTCATTCCTCCCTAGAAAATGTACTGCGAATGCCCGTTGTTGGCAAGTGCATCGGAAAGCGATATGATGAATCCATAGTATTGGGGAGTCCGGGGAAAACAATCATGAAAACAAGGATAAAAATCATCGGCCTTATTCTTCTTTGTGTATTGCTCTTGGTCTGTCTTGGCTTACTTAAGAAGAGAACCGGCTCAAAGGACGCGAACCTGTTTGGAAATCCCGAGAAAAACAGCCTCACTGTAGATGGCTTGATGAATTCGAAGGAAAACACCGTATGCCGGTTCTCAGGTGTTTCTCTTTCAGAGCGCCAAAGAGGTGCAGATACGGAAGCATCTGAAGCACTTCCGGAACGGGACGTCTACTACGGAAAAGCATTCCAGAATCATGTGCATATCAGTTCTGATGCCGGTCTCGGCGTGATGATCGGATGCGCTGATTCTAAGGGATTGCCCGATCATCTGCTTATGTATGTGTTCAAGTATTCAGATGACTATGAATGGAAAAAAGAAGGTGCTTATATTACGAGTATCGGTGAAGTGGACTCCTCTATTTTAGTCAGCCTGGACGAACCTGATTCCGGCTCAACAGGGGTCTGTTATTTCTTCGAAACCAATCTGCCCAAAGACATGCCCGCCGGGAAATATACCATAGTCATTGTTGATACAGATGAGTTATTCAAACCCGAAGAAGTAAAGTATCCGGATGGCACTGTTCTGGCCATGGTGGATCTCAAAGTCCAATAGTTTCTTCCTCAGTTTTGCAACAGATCCGGATTTTGCTTCGTCTTATTTCACGAAGGCGAAAAGCGAAGCCTCATCCGGATAAATCGCAAAACTGAAATCGAAAAAAGAAAAACGTACAATCGAGGAGAAGATAAAATGAAAAATGCAAATAAGATCATGTTAACCGCGCTTCTGACCGCAGCACTTCTGGTCAGCGCGACCGGATGCGCTAAGCAGAAAACAAGAGCCGATGGAAAACTGGGCAGTGAGATCACTTCAAGTGAGAACGGAACGGAAGTGCTGGTCGCCCGAAAAGCACCTGACCTGGCAGGAAAGCCGGATAAGAGCAAGATCTCCATGAAGGGCGTTATGCCTTCTTCCGAAACTTCTGAACTGGTCATTAATGATCTGAGATCCGCGTACTCGGTCATCAATTATGAGATGTACAGCAAGATCGTATCCGGCTCGGAATTCACAGTCGAAGCGATCATCAGCGATGCTTATGAGACAAATGCTCCGCAGGAGATCACCATGTA
>JAILHZ010000082.1 GCA_024695545.1 Clostridiales bacterium | reverse complement strand
GCGGAGAGCCTGTCGGAAAGAGAAGCGGTCTTCTTTTCGTATTTTCCGATGATCTCCTGCGGGGAGATCGTGTAGGCGAAGATTACGCGGTCGCAGGGAGGAATCATATTAAAAAGATCCTTTCTGAACGACTTAGTGCGGATCTCAATGGTGAGGTCTTTGTGCTTCTTCGTAAACTCTGCCCAGCGGGAGACATATCCCGTGAGGTTATCCATGGCCATCAGGTCGGTGTCATAGGAAACACAGAGGTAGACCGGATGCTCTTGAAGAAGTGCTTCGACTTCGGCAAAAGTATCCTCGAGGTTTACGAAAATCACGACATTCCCCGAGCCGTACATGCCGCGGAGGAAACAGTACTCACAGTCGTAGATGCAGTTTCTCGCGCAGGAGGTGTAGTAGAAGTGGTCATATCCGAAATCCTGACAGACCGGCGCGCCCTTAAAGACAGACGATCCCGTATTTCTGGCAAGGATCAGGGACGGCGCGGTCTTCTGTAGAAGAAAACTCTGGCGCGGACGGTTGAAGACGTCCTTATAGTGGGCGATCGGGATGACCACCGACTTGCTGTACCGGGAAAGGATACTCTTCGTCAGTTCGTGATCCATTACCTTTTCTTCGACGTAGATGTGAGAGAAGGGAAAGTTAAATAAGTCTTTGCCGGATGACATCGATGACCTCCTTTCCCTCGCGCTTGGAGTTCACGGGATATTTTCCTTCTTTTTCAAGATCATCGAGGATCTTCTCCATATCGGTGCCTACAGCTTTCGCATAGCGGAAAAGCTGGCGGAGTTCATGCCGCATGGTCTCGCTTGCCTTGAGATTTAGGATGGTGTCGAGGAAGAGATCTTCGTCAATTTCATTATCGTCATCGCTGATCGTCTGAAGATGATCAAGTACAGCAAGGACCTTTTCGACCTGCTGCTGCGCGCCCTCCTGGAGCATGGCCGCAGTGATCTTCTTCGGATCGTCGGTTCCGGAATCGGAGACATACTTCAGGAAAAGCATGCGGTGAGGCGGGATGAAGCGTGATGCGGCCTGAAAGACGGCGGAAGCTTCCATCTCGTAAAGGAGTTCGGGATCCGCCAGAGAAGCGACGACTTTACTAACCGTCACAAGTGCTTTTTCCGAAGAAGCGGGGAGACCGCAGGAAGAAAGATCATATAGCATGTCCGGGTAAAAGGATCTGCCGGTTACCTCGTCAGTGATTCTGTTGATCAGGTGAAGGCCCGGAGCTTTTCCCGCGCAGGAGCCGAAATTGATGAGAAAATCCTTCTCGGGGCGGAAGCCGAAACGCGTCAGGAGATAGGTCGTCGCGGACGCGGCAGCTACAGTGCCCATGCCGGAGATCGCAAGAACCGCAGAGCTGTCCTCGGCAAAGAAGGTGTCATAAGGACATGCGAAACTGTCTTTCCGAAGGGAAAGGGCAGAGATCAGGGGCTTGGCTTCAGGCGAAAGTGCACAGACGATAAAGAGCATGTTAATTCGTGTTTCCCGGCTTGGAGTTCGCAGCCACTGCTATAGCAAAAGCGACCGGGACACCGATGGCTATTCCTGCTGCCGGACCGGGCTCCATATGGAAGCCGTAAGCCAGTATCATGAAAATGATCAGAGGTACGGCAGACAGAAGTGACAGTATTATGATAATGGTTGCCAGTATTCCTTCGAGATACAGGGCGTAGGAGCAGCCTGCGGCCAGCACGATGCAGACGGGAAGAATGATGTAGAGCGGCATTCCCAGCTTCTCCTTCATGAGGACACCGAGAAGGGTCGGGATGATCAGACCGATGATGATCGCAAACGGGATATGCTTCTTTTTCTCTTTCTGTGCGAATTCCTGGCATTCGCGGATTTTCTCATCAGTGTCGCGGAACCCGGGGATCTTCTCGAATTCCGTGAGTGCCTGACGGTAACTCTTCTTGTCGAAGTAATTGCAGGCCATGGCGTAGTGGCGGAGATCCTCGGCATCCTTGAGGCCGGCCTTACTGATCTTCAGAAGATCGGTAGAAATGGGGTCGGTGTGGAAACACATGGCAGACGCCTGCTGGAAAAGCAGCTTCGCCTGAGCGATGTTGGTAACATCCGGCTTTCCCGACAGAAGGTTTGTCGCCTTCTTGATCATCTCAATGGCGTTCGAGTACTTCTCATATTCGGGAATGACGTTGTCCATCGAGAACTTGTTTCCGCAGTGGGCACACTTGCATGTGCCGGAGAGATAGTCATTACGGATCTCGCCACCGCAGACCTTGCACTTTAAGTTGATCGGTGATGAACTGTTTTCAGACATGGCGTATACCCTATTCCCCATTTCCTAAAAATCTATCTTATTCTATCATATAATCATGCGGACCGTAGCGATTTGATTATATAGTATTCAAGATAACGAATTTAAGATATAATCTATCGCGGTGGGGATGAAGGAAAATAGAATTTGAGTAAGGAGATAACCATGAAGATTGCCGCGTATCAATTCCCCGTTTGTGGCGATGTCGAGAAGAACTGTGCTAACATTCTTCGGGCAATCGAGCGTGCGGCAAAGAGTGGTGTCCGCCTTCTGGTATGCCCCGAGTGCGCAGTGACCGGTTATCCTCCAAGAGATGTCGACTCTGTCCACAAGATCAATTTCCAGGCAGTAGAAAAAGCACATCAGGCGATCGCCGAGGCGGCCTGGTGCCACGATATCTATGTCCTGATCGGAACGATCGTAAAAGAAGAGTGTACGATGTGGGACGCACCCCTGATGGGTGATGCGCCGGCCATCGAGAATATGTTTTATAACACGGCTCTGGTATTTACACCGGGAGGTCAGGTCGAAAGATACAGCAAGCGTGCCCTGTGGGGCTGGGATGCGGAGAATTTCTCGGCAGGTGAGGAGCCCGGAGTCTTTGACGTGGATGGTATCCGCGTCGGAGTCCGTATCTGCTTCGAAGTAAGATTCCCGGAGTACTTCCGCGAGCTTTACCGCGAGAAAACGAATCTGAATATCATTATTTTCTATGATGTATCCGACCGTGAGGATCCGGACAGGTATAATCTGATCCGCGGTCATGTCCGCACACGTGCCGTGGAAAACGTGACATACACGCTTACCTGCAATACGACATTCCCGCACCAGACGGCTCCGACGGCGCTTTATGACCGCTCCGGAAGAACCCTGGTGGAGGTCAAGCCCGGCCAGGAAGCGATCCTGGTCTACGACCTGAAGGGGAGCGAGCCGGATTTCGGCGAGAAAGGCCG
>JAILHZ010000070.1 GCA_024695545.1 Clostridiales bacterium | reverse complement strand
AAACAGAGTCCGAGAGTTACGGAGCTCTTCTGCGCGCCGGGTAATGGCGGTATCGCTGAGGTCGCAACATGTGTCCCGATCAAGGCTACCGATGTTGACGCGATGGTGGAATATGCGAAGAAAGAGAAGTTCGATCTTGTATTCGTCGCACCGGATGACCCGCTCGCTCTGGGAATGGTCGATGAGATGGAAAAGGTAGGACTTCGTGCTTTCGGTCCCTATAAGAATGCGGCGATCATCGAAGCGTCCAAGGCTTTCTCCAAGGAACTGATGAAGAAATACAATATCCCGACCGCGAAGTATCAGACATTTACAAATCAGGACGAGGCGCTCGCTTATCTTGAAACACAGGAAATGCCGATCGTTATCAAGGCGGACGGACTGGCTCTCGGTAAGGGCGTTATCATTGCCCAGACACTGGACGAAGCGAAAAAGGCAGTTATCTCCATGATGAGCGAAGGTGTTTTCGGAAAGTCCGGAAGTACGGTCGTTATTGAGGAGTGTATGGTCGGACCGGAGATGACGCTTCTGGCGTTTGCTGACGGAAAGACCGTTATCCCTATGATCACATCCCGCGACCACAAGCGCGCATATGACCATGACGAAGGCCTCAACACCGGCGGCATGGGCGCAGTTACACCGGGCGCGGATCTGACGGCGGAAGATGAGAAGAAGATCTACGATACGATCGTAGAGCCGACGATCAAGGCACTGGCCGCAGAAGGCCGTCCGTTCAAGGGCGTTATTTACTTCGGCCTGATGCTGACAAAAGAAGGCGCGAAGGTAGTCGAGTACAATGCCCGTTTCGGTGATCCGGAGTGCCAGGCGATCCTGCCGCGTATGGAGAATGACCTCATGGAACTCGTGGATGCCTGCATCGACGGCACTCTCGATCAGGTCGATCTGAAGTGGAAGCCGGGCTGCTCCTGCGTCGTTGTTATGGCGTCTGGCGGTTATCCGGAAAAGTACGATAAGGGCTATGAGATCACGGGTATCGCGGATTGCGGACATCTCGTATTCCAGGCAGGCACAGCTCTTAAGGACGGAAAACTCGTGACTTCCGGCGGCCGTGTGCTCTGCGTATATGCAGACGGCGCGACGATGGATGAGGCGATCGATTCCGCATACGAGGGAGTCAAGAAGATCTCCTTCGAGAAAGCGCACTACAGAACAGATATCGGAAGAACACTGGGCTGAGTGCTTTTGGATAAGAATTACGACGGAAGGAGAAAGAAGGCTTGAAGATCGGTATTTACGGCGGGGCGTTTGACCCGTTTCACAACGGACACCTGTCCATGATCCGCGGGGTGATTGCGAGCAAGAAGGTCGACCGCGTGATCGTGATTCCGACGGGGATGCCGTGTTTTAAGCCGGCGCGTAAGGTCACTCTTTCTCCTTATCGTTTCTATATGGTCAAGGCGGCGCTGAAGGACGAGCCGAAGTGCGAAGTGTGCGACATCGAGCAGGTGTTCGGGAAGCCGAGCTATACAGTCGAGACGCTCAAGAACCTTCGTAAGCAGAAGGTCGTGTCCGATAAGGACGAGCTTTTCCTGATGTGCGGATCGGATATCCTCTTTGAATTCGAATCGTGGTATCAGCCGGAAGAGATTCTGAAACAGGCGTCTCTGCTGTGTGCGCTGCGTCCCGGCATCGATGAGGGACAGGCGCGAAATGAAGCATCCCATCTGGAGGAGAAGTTCGGCACGAAGATCCGTTTCTTTAAAATTGACGGCGTGGAAGTCGCATCGAGCAAGATCCGCAGAGAGAATGATTTTGACGATGTTTCGGATGTGGTGAAGACCTTCATTAAGGATCACGACCTGTACTCCGAGGATTCGCCGCTGATGAACGTTTCCGATGAGATGTATAAGACCCTGATGCAGCACTGCTTCACGCTTTTCCATGAGATGAGCGGAAAGAGACTGCTGCACAGCATGAATGTGTGTGTGACCGCGACGCGTTTTGCAATAAGATTTGGCGCGGATCCGGATAAGTGTGCGCTGGCGGGACTTCTGCATGACTGTGCCAAGGAGCTTCCCGAGAAGGAACAGATTGATCTGGCGGCAAAGATCATTCACGGATATATCCCGGGAAAGCAGATCCTGCATTCGCCGGCGGGTGCGGTCTATGCGCGTGAGCATTACGGTGTCGAGGATCAGGAAGTGCTCGATGCGATCCAGTATCACACGATCGGACGTGAGGTGATGACGATCACGGATAAGATCGTTTATCTGGCGGATAAGATCGAGCCGGCGCGTCACTTCGATGATCTTTCGGAGATCCGAAGACTGGCGGAGGATGATCTCGACGGCGCACTGATCGAGTGCTACTGCGCGATCCGTGAGAGCTTCGCGGAGAAGGGGCAGGAGATCCACGAGGATACGAAGAAATCGCTGGCATATCTTCTGGCGCAGCGGGAGAAGTGAGCGCTGCACGCCAAGTGACACGGCGCGGACTGCGGCGATGGATACGGACGAAAGAATCCGTTCACAGAATGTATACTTAAAAGTGCTTTTCGCGAAGAGAAATATATGTGTATAATGAAGTTAGATTAACGACCTGGGAGGGTGTAGATGGAAATCAAAGAATTAGCTGATAAGATCGTTGAGATTCTGGAGAACAAGAAGGGCGTGGATATCGAACTGATTCCGGTTGCCGAGAAGACCGTGCTGGCGGACTACTTTGTTATCTGCTCCGGTACATCTTCCACACATATCAAGGCGCTGGCGGACGAAGTCGAGTATATGCTTAAGCGCGACTATGACGTGACGCCGGACCACATCGAGGGAAGAGAGTCGGCAAGATGGATCCTTCTCGACTATAAGGATGTTGTCGTTCACGTATTCCATCCGGAAGAGAGACAGAACTACAGCCTTGAGAAGCTCTGGGAGATGAAGAAGACCGAGGGCTGATGCATCGCTGGAGCGGGCGCAGGGCTCGTAAGTGCTTCGGTCTGCCGGATGGCGGGACGAGGCGGAAATAGACAAGAAGAAAAGTCGGGGAGCAGGAGCTCTCCGGCTTTTGTATGTTAACTGGAAGTGTGTGCAGTACTCGGGGGGCGGAGCGGGGCTTTACGTGTTGACGATGTTTCTGACCCAGATGCCGCTTCGGACCATGAAGTAACCGATCAGGGATTTGAAGAACTCGAGCGAGCGGATGATGGCGACCATCCAGGTGATGCTCAGGCTCGTGTAGCGGCTTAGGATGTAAGCGGTGACAACGACGATGGCCCAGGTGTAGACGGCGTCGAAGATGACCGTGATGAAAGCGTTGCCGCCGGCTCTGATGATGAAGTAGGACGCATGCGAGTACGCGCAGAAGGGCATCGTCACACCGGCGATCATGATGAATCCCGTAGCCAAGTGGCGGATGTAGTCCGTCGTGGAGTAAAGAAGCGGGAAGAACGGCGCGATACCGACCATGATGACGCCGAAGATCAGACCGCAGAGAACGGTGAAGCGGCGCATCTTGTAAGCCTTGGACTTCGCGTCTTTGAGGTCGCCGCTTCCGAGGATGTGGCCGATGACGATACCTACGGCTTCACCCATCGCGATGAAGGATACACCCATGAGGTTCCAGATGGTAGACTCGATATTGATCGCGGCGACGGCGTCGAGGCTTCGGTAGGAATAGCACTGGTTGATCATGGTCATACCGAGTGCCCAGAGAGTCTCGTTACCCATGAGGGGCAGTGCTTTTATAAAGAACTTACGGGCAAGGTCGGAAGGCACCTTGAAACTGGAAAAGGCGCCCTTGATGAAGGGGAACTTGTCCGCGTTTTTGCCGGTGTAGATGATCAGGATGCCGAGTTCGACGAAACGGGAGATGACGGTCGCGATGGCGGCACCGACGGCGCCGAGAGCGGGGAGACCGAGCATGCCGTAGATCAGGAGCGCGTTGCCGATGAGGTTGACGACGATCGCGCAAAGAGATGCGAGCATCGGAACCTTGGTCTTGCCTAAGTCCTTGAGAGTGCCGGCGTATGCCTGGGTCAGGCCGATCGGGATCAGGCCGATGAGCATGACCTTGATGTAGTCGACGCCGATGTCCAGGATCTCCGCTGCGTCCGCGGGATTGCCTTCGCCGTGCAGGAAGAGCTCGACGAGGAATGGTGCGGCGAGTGCGAAAACGAGGATGCTCAGCGCGGAAAGGATGGTGTTGAGGATTACCTTGAAGCGGAAGGAATAGCGGATACCCTCCGTGTCGCCTTTGCCGTGATACTGCGCAGTAAAGATACCCACGCCGGCGGTTGCGCCGAAGGTGAGGAGATAGAATACGAAGATCAGCTGGTTGGCGATGGCCACGCCGGAGATCGCATTCGTGCCCAGGTCGCCGATCATGAGGTTGTCCAGAAGGTTGACGAAATTGCTGATGCCGTTCTGGATCATCATCGGGATGGCGATCAATAGGAGCTTCTTATATACTTGTTTGTCTTCTTTCAGTGTCATAGATGTGGATTGTATCAGAACAAGTGCTTTTCGACAATAAAGAAAATGAAGATTAACAAGATACTTATAGTATAAGGAAAGATAGTTAAAATGCGCAGAGGGTGTCGAGGAGGCGGTTGATCTGGGTGCGGAAGTAGGCGTTCGACGGCGGGGTGGCGTTTTTCTCGTAGGTGAAGAGGACGTCGACGGTCGGCAGTAGGCCGAGGCTCAGGTAGTCGCGGAAGGTGCGGATCGTCTTTTCGATGTAGGTGGTGGAGTCCATGAGCCCGCAGTGCTCGATGATGAAGCCGATGCCGAGCTCGCGGATGAAGCAGACGAAGTCGGCGTGGATCTCGTAGTCGTTGACGGGGATAGCGGGTTCGTACTTATATTCGATGCCGAGTTCGTCTAGGATCTCGGCGATCTCGCGCTCGGACTTGGAGCGGAAGGTAATGCCTTTGTAGGGGTTTGGGCGGAGGATCGGCTTCGGGTTGGAGCAGGGGATGAGGCTGTCGAAGAATTCCTTGGTGATGATGGTGGTCTTGGAGGCGCGCAAGGCCGGGAGGTCGAGGCGGGGGACGGGATGGGTGTAAGTGCTTTTCCAGACGGATTGCCATTTTTCTAGTTCGGAGGCTGCTTCTTCGCGAAGAGTGTAGAGGCGGGCGAGGTGCTGGCCTTTGGGATTGCTGGCATAGTGCTCATGGCGCTTGTTGTTCTTGTCGGTGAAACGGTAAGATAAGATTGATTGGCCGCGGATCTTGTGCTCCGACCTGAAGACTTTGAATGTGCTATCAAGAGTTTTCGATAGATGATTGATCTTAAGTGCAAGATAGTTGTAAGAAATCTCCATGTTCTACCTCCTTTGTAAATATATTAAGAGGATGAAGCTCTTTTGTCTGTATGATATATGCCAACTTTTATAGGTATTACTTATTTTGGCTTTCCTGGGGGATGGTTTTTGTCTGAATTCAGATGTTGTTCGCTATATGTTCGAAAAAACTGTTCCTTTTACGAACGTAGTGCGAACGAATGCTACGTTTAGAGATTTTGGTGAGTTATTCGCACTGTGTTCGAAAAAAACAGATAATCTACGAACAAATAACGAACCAAAGGTGTTTAGAAGGAAAGAAGTTGGTTGTTCGCAATGTGTTCGATTTATTCGTTGTATTTACGAACGTGTGACGAACAGAAAGCAATATAGGGAATCCGAACCCGGAAGCGAAGAACAGGAAGTTGAAGTGGAGAGTAGGAGCTTTAAGTGAGGGGAGGGGGGAGCGAAAATGAGGGCGGTTTTTGGCGTTGGGTTTAAGGAATAATTAAGAATCGCATAAGAGATAATTCAAGCATTTTCTTATATATAAAGGTAGAATTAGATCATGAGGTGAGGCGGAAAGCCAGTAATGCGAGGCGTTACGAGTGCTTTTCGAGGAAAATGGAAAAAAGTACGCAGACAGTGTTGACAGAACAATATTATACGCCGTATAATATAGCCAACGATACAATATGAAAGGAGAAATAGTATATGGTTTTCCAATTAGGTTCTACATTGTTGGATGCCTGCGTACTTTCGGTTCTGACCAAGGGTGATGCGTATGGGTATACACTGACGCAGCAGGTCAAAACGGTTCTGGATATTTCTGAGTCGACACTTTATCCGGTCCTGCGCAGACTTCAGAAGGACTTTGCACTAGAGACTTACGACGAGCCGTATCAGGGCCGTAACCGAAGATATTACAGAATCACAGACCGGGGGCGAGAGCTTCACAAGTACTACTTAGAAGAGTGGAACAAATACAAGGATTCAGTTGATTCATTACTTGGAGGGGATGAAAAATGAACAAAGAAACATATCTGCAGGAATTAAGAAAGGGTCTGAAGATCCTTCCGCAGTACGATCGGGATGAGGCGATCGAGTTTTATGAGGAATACTTCGATGAAGCCGGAGTTGAGAATGAAGCTAAAGTAATCGAGGAGCTCGGTGATCCAAAGGCTCTCGCAAAGAAGATCCTGGTCGATGTTGTTGACCGTAAGTACGAAGAGACGATGGCGGCTTCCAATGCAAATACACTGTCCGTTATTCCGGCAGCGGCCGGAGCGGCAGGAACAACAGCAGGTGCTGCGGCTTTCGGAACAGAGACGGTGCAGGGTGGTGAGATCCCGCAGGCAGCTCCGAACGTTGAGCCGGCATTCAATGCTCAGCCGGTAGAAGAGGATAAGAAGTCCAAGAAGAAGAGCGAACAGCCTTCCGCACTGAAGACTCTGTGGATCGTACTTGCAGCCATTTTCGCGCTGCCGCTGTCACCGGTGATCTTCGCACTGCTTATCGTAGCTTGTGTACTGGTATTCGTACTGTTTATCGTACTGATCTCGTTCCTGATGGCAGGATTCGGTATTTTCGTTGCCGGTGTCGGAACAACGATTTTCGGTATCGCAGCGATCTTTATGAATCCGGTTGCCGCAACGGTGATCCTGGGCAGTGGCCTGACATGCTTCGGTCTCGGAATCTTCTTTATGATGGGTTCGCTCGCACTGATCAGACTGTGCGCAGGCGCTCTTGCTAAAGGATTCGGACGCATCGTTCATAAGAGAAACAGAAAGAATAAGGCTGAACAGGCAGCTTGAGGATGAGGAGAATAGAAAATGAAGACGTTTACTAAAGTAGCACTTATTACAGCAGGAATTACACTTTCAGCAGGTATTGCTCTGTCAGTCGTAGGTATTATCGCCAACAAAGGAAAGACAATCCACATGTACTACGACAAGGGTTTCCATCTTGATTCCGAAGGTCATATTCATGAGCAGAAAAAGATGGTCGTAGATGATTTTTCGAACGTCTCTATCGATGTCGGAGCTGCGGATGTTAAGTTCATCGAGAGCAATGAATACGCCATCGAGTATAAGCTTGAGGCAAAGGAAGTCACCGCGGAGTCCAAGGATGACACGCTCACAATCACTTCCCACAAGCATAAGTTCTCGGTCAACTTCTCCTGGTTCAACTTCAACGACAATGACTATTTCGTGTATGTCTACTATCCGAAGGGCGCAGACTTTAAGGATGTCCTGATCGATACTTCTGCAGGTGACGTAATCATCGATAACGGCTTTGACTGCGACAAGATTTCTTTCGATCTTTCTGCCGGTGATGTTAAGATCAACAATGTAAACGGCGCGATCACAGTAGACATGTCCGCAGGTGATTTTGAAGCGAAGAACTGCAAGTTCGGAGTTGTTGACTTTGATCTCTCTGCAGGTGATGTAGATCTTGATAAATGCACCGTCGCAGGTGGTAAGGTTGATATGTCCGCAGGTGACTTTGATGCAAAAGCACTGACACTTACAGCCAGCCTGGAAGTTGATATGTCTGCAGGTGACTGCACGATCGAGTTCGTTGACGGACAGAAGATCGGCTACGAAATCGATATCTCCGCCGGTTCCTGCAGGATCAACGGTGAGAAGCGCGGTGACGAGTTCACCATGAAGGACGGATACGACGTCGTACTTACGGCTGATCTCTCCGCCGGTTCCGTGGAAATCACGAACAAATAATTTCGCATAACCCACTTTCATAATACCCCCTCTTATTACCCTTCTTTTCGACAAGGGGCCTGCCGCCGGAAACGGCCGGCAGACCCGCCGAAAAGAGGCGGTGTACCACTGGTGCGCCCTGAAATCAGGGGTGAAGAAGAAAGAAACATAAGAAACTGAAAAGAAACACGCATTAAGAAACACATTAATTCCCAAAAGAAAAGCGAAAAAGAAAAGGAAACTGAAAAGGTTCGGGGGGGCGGAAAGGAGCGCTCCCCCGGACGATAAAAAGAAAGGTAAGAAAATGGGCGTAGTATTCAAACACACTTTAAAGAATATGTTTTCGAAGCCGTTTCGGACGATCATGCTGGTGCTCTGCATCGTGATATGTTCCTTCGCCGGCACGATGACATTTGACATGAGTAACTCAGTAAGAAACGTACTGAACTCCGCATTTCTCTCGATGTTCGGTGACAGTAACGTGATGGTCACCGGTAACGGCGGTCTGGAAGAGAAGGACTTCGAAGGCCTTCCGGAACATGACAAGGCTCTGCTCACAGCAGGTGGCACGACATTCAATATTCCCGGAAATACAACATACAAGTATTTCAATGAAAAGAGCATCATTATCTATACTGCAGATGTCGAAGATGCAAACAAGATGAAGCTCTTCGCATCGGAAGTAGACCTTGCGGATAATGAAGTCGCGATTCCAAAAGCACTGTCCGAGGAACTGAATCTGAAGATCGGCGATACGATCGAGTTCAACGATGATGATGATAAGGCACATGCCTACACTGTTAAAGCGGTTCTTCCTTACAAGGGTCTGCTTTCCTCGAAGTACAATGTCGCGATGACACCTTCTGGATTTGCTGCACTCTTCGGAGAAGATGAACTGGTTTATAAGGGAGCTTATGTCCACGTTCACGATGAGAGTAAGACCAAAGAATTCTGCGAGAAGATGGAAGCTCAGACACAGGGCCTCGAGCTTGAAGACCTGATCCACGGTGAGATGATCACCTCCCAGGTAAACTCGATCACCAGCCTGTTTGCGATCCTCTTTATGATCTGCCTGATGCTCGTTATCTTCGTAACGATCTCGCTTTCCGAGAGAATCATGGTCGAGAGAATGGGCACCGTCGGAACCCTCAGAAGTCTTGGTGTATCACCAAACGCAACCGCAAGAATAGTGCTTTTCGAGAATGCGATGTACGGACTTATCGGCGGCGTCATCGGAACCGCACTTTATGTACTGACCAGAGACCCGATCTTTAACAACGTATTCTCGCTGAATTCCGGATCGGACATCGAGCTGGAGATGGACCTCGGAAAAGTATCCCCGGTCGCAGTCATCGGAGTCATCATCGGTGCAGTCGTCATCGAGTGCCTCTGCCCGATCAAGGAGCTGCTTAAGTCCACAAGAACATCGATCCGGGACCTGATCTTCGACAACAAAGATTCCGACTACAAATACACAAAGAAAACACTCGTCATGTCAGTGCTTTTCACGGTTCTGGCAATTGCAGGACTCACACTGGTTCTGACAAAGACGATCGTCAACATTGGACTCATCTTCCTGACCATCGTTCTCTTCGTCGCCGGACTCTTCCTGGGATATCCTTTTATCCTCAGAAGATGCTCGAAGATCCTGGAAAAACTCTTCAATAAGATGAACTGCCCGGTCGCTGCTTTTTCCTGCGTACAGGCAAGAACGAAGAAAGCATCCGTCGGTATCTCCAGACTCTTCGTCATGGCGGTGTGCATCGGCCTGACTCTCTTCGTACTGTCCACATCCTATGTGAGCTTCGTGAACAGACAGCCGGCTGACGCGGATGTCGTGGTCGACGGAATGACGGAAGAGGGAACCAAGTACAGTTACTTCGAGAACCTCGAAGGTGTGACGGACGTCGAGTTCTTCAACTTCAAGTGGGGCGTGAACTTCGTCGTCGGCGAAGAAGACCTCAAAAAGTTTGAGACCGCAAACAGTAAGGAAATGAAGGATCTCTACCACAACGCAGTTATGGTCGGAACTCCGGGCGAATTCAGGATCTTCAACGCGATCAAGGATCTTCCGGAAACGATCGGCGACGATGAGATCTACATGGATAAAGACTTCGCTGAGAAGCTCGGCTACAAGGTCGGCGATGAATTCCCGATCCTGCTGGCTCCGAACACAGAGCATGCACTTCAGAAGACACTGAAACTTAAGGGCTACAGCGATTCCGTCCAGTTTGCATCCGGATCTCCGGTATTCGTAGTCAGCCTGAATAACTATAACGCGATATACGAGGATCACCCGGAACGTGCTTTTATTAAGACGACTGATCCGGCGGGTACCGTCGCCGCGATCAAGGAGCGCTCCGCATGCATGATCGAGTCGGTGTACACGATGGACGATTACATGGAGGAGGTCAAGGCCCAGGGCGCAGGCATGAGCACGATGCTCTACATGCTGATCGGCATGGGCGTACTGCTGACATTCATCGCCGTCATCAGCAACCAGACTATCGGATTCAGTAGCAGAAAGAGAGAATGCGCAGTTCTGGTCTCCACCGCGATGAGCAGAGGAAAACTCAAGAAGGCGTTCCTCTCGGAGAACCTGGTATCCTGCCTCCTGGCGATGGCCGTCGCACTTCCGTTCGCATCAGTGTGCACGATCCTCTTCCAGAAAGCACTTGAGATGCTTGAGATGAACTTCGGATTGACGGTCGATCCCGCATCCACCGTGATCTTCCTGGGCGGACTCTTCATCCTGTTCCTGCTGACGGTCCTGATGCCGATCAAGCACATCAGAAAGATGAAGACAGCAGAGCAGCTGAAATATGAGTAATAACTACTGATCGAAAAGCACCCGCGGAGCGCGGGACATAAAGAAAAGAGAGGAAATAACTATGGAAAACATGATCGAAGTAAGAAGCGTAAATAAGACATTTGGTAAGAAGGGCGGCGTGAAGACGCAGGTCTTAAGCGGTGCAGAGCTGACAGTGCAGAAGGGCGAGTTCGTATCTCTCATGGGAGCCAGTGGCTCCGGCAAAAGCACTCTCCTTTATCTCATCGGCGGTCTTGACCGTGAGTTTACCGGTGATATCCGCCTCTGCGGTAAGAGCATCGGCAAGATGAAGGAGCGCGAGCTCAGCAAGATCCGCCTCGGAAAGATCGGCTTTATCTTCCAGTTCTATAACCTGGTGCAGAACCTGAACGTCGAGGACAACATCCTCCTGCCGTCTCTTGTTGCCGGCCGTTCCCGCGCTTCCCTGAAAAAAGAACTGGACGAGATCCTGGAAATCACCGGTCTTACAGAGAAGAGAAAGTTCATGCCGAGTAAGCTCAGCGGCGGCCAGCAGCAGCGTGTCGCGATCGCAAGAGCGATCATCAGCAATCCGGAGATCATCCTCGCTGATGAGGCGACAGGTAACCTCGACAGCAAGTCCGGCGCAGAGATCATGGAGCTCTTCCGCCGCATCAACCAGGAGAAGGGGATCACGATCCTTCAGGTCACCCACTCCAAGAAGTGCGCTGATTACGGCACACGTACAGTTATCCTCGAGAACGGCCGCACGGTTGATGCGAATGCTGACATTCACGTCAGCGGCTCCCGTCCGGGCAGCAGAATCGAGACTGCACACGAGACATTCATCAACATGGCTGCGCCGAATATGGCCTGATTGGTCAGGTTCGGAAGCGTGAAAAGCACCGGTCGGATGTGTCCGGCCGGCGCCCCTAACTTCGCCGTTCCCTTGCGCCGCCCCTCCGTAAAACCTTAGGCGCAGGAAACGATATATATTCATAACTTCCCCATCGGCATGTGTATCCTCACCCAAGCACAAGAACCGGTGGGGAAGTGCTTTTTTATATGAGAAAAGCACCGGCGCCGCGGGATGAGTGCTTTTTAAGAAGCGGAAGTAGCGGGAGCGGGGGCAGGTTCGGCAGCAGAAGATGCAGGCCCGGTGGAGTTGCCGAGCTTTCTCTTCACGTGGCAGTAGTAGCCGAAGAGTACGAAGAATGTGAGCGCCCAGGAGACGGGGTAGGAGACCAGCAGGATCTTGTAAGCGCTGACGGGCGCGGCGTTTTCCTTGAAGTGATTGAAGGCTGTGAAGACCCAGACGAGGCGCAGTCCGCAGCTGCCGACGACGGTCGCGATCATGGGGAAGACGGAGCGCTTGATGCCGCGGAGCATGCCGGAGCCGCAGTCCATGAGGCCGCAGAGAAAGTCGGGGACGACGACGCAGAGCATGCGCGCGAGGCCGAAGGTGACGCCCTCGGGAGAGTCCGGGAGATAGAGCTTCAGGAGCGGGGTGCCGAGAATGTAGGAGAGTGCGCCGAGCGAAAGTCCGATAAACGTGATCGAGAGAAGGGCGGAGCGGTAGATCGCATTCAGGCGGTCGTACCTCTTGGCGCCGTAGTTCTGGCCCGCGAAAGTCATGCAGCCCTGGGTGAAGGAATTCATGCCGGCGTAGATGAACGAGTCGATGTTCATGCAGGCGGAGTTTCCGGCCATGCAGGCTGTGCCGAGCGAGTTGACGGACGACTGGATGATAACGTTCGAGAACGAAAACAGTGTGTTCTGGAAGCCGACGGGGAGACCGAGCTTGAGGATCTTGACCAGTGGCTTTTTGTGGATCTTCAGTTCGAACGGGAAGATGCGGCACTCGCCGTCGAGACGGAAGAGGGCGCGTGTCATGAGGATCGCGGAAAGCACCTGCGAGGCGACGGTTGCGATCGCGACGCCCGCAACGCCCATGCCGAAGCCGGCGACGAGGATAACGTTCAGGATAACATTTAGAACACCCGAGAGTGTGAGATATACCAGCGGCCGGCGGGTGTCGCCCTGGGCCACGATGATGGCGCGGCCGAAGGTGTAGATCATGAAGGCCGGGCTGCCGATGAAGTAGATGCGGAGGTAGAGCGTTGCCTGATCGATGGAGTCGGAGGTCGTGCCCATCCACTCAAGGAAGGTCCGTGCGAAGACGCAGCCGATGATGCCGGTGATGATGCCGAAGATGATGCCGAGCGAGAAAATCGTGTGGGTCAGATCGTGGATGCGGTCGTTCTTTTTCGCGCCGAGCGTGGACGCAAGAACGACGGTCGCGCCGAGGGAGATGCCGATGAAAAGATTGATCATGAGGTTAATGAGCGGTGCGCAGGAGCCGACAGCGGCTACGGCCGTGTCGCCGACAAACTGTCCGACTACGACGATGTCCGCCGCATTGAAAAGCAGCTGCAGGACCTGCGTAAGTACGATCGGTACGCTGTACAGGATCAGGGGGATGAGCACGCCGCCGTTGATCATGTCCACGTTGTGGCTTCTTCCGAGGCGCGGGTTCATCTTTGTCTGTCTTACATTGTTGTCGTGATCTTTGCCCATAAGTTTTCCTGTAACTTTGCCGAAAAAAATATCCCATTAAGATACAGCAGAAATTCTACCATTTTGAATGGGAAACGTGGTTAGATATTATGTTGTGCATTAAAGAGAAAAGAGCGCGGTGGGTCGCGCTCTTTGTCATGCGTTTTCGATGTACGGGTTTAGATTCAAGAACCCGATGGTTTAAACCGGGGCGATCTTGTATACCGCTGGTATCGATGCACTTGGGACATCGGACAGATCGCCCGGACAGCCTCAGTGCATAATGATCTGCTTGGATCCGCAGTACGGGCAGAAGGTCTCGGTGTGGCTGGTGTTGATCTGAAGATCCGCGCCGCAGCCGCTGCACTTAAGGTTGACGATGCGCGCGGCACCGGCAAACTGACCGCCCATGTTGGCTCCCGGAAAACCCTGCTTGCCAAAGACGTAGTTCTGAAAAACGGACAGTGCTTTTCGCTCATTCTCGGTAACACCGTCGGTGAGCTCCGCGATGCGCTGGGCATCGGCCTGAAGGGTGGACAGCGTGTTGACATCCAGGCGGTTGAGGTATTTCTCAACGTTCATGAAATTGGTGGAACGGTCCGAAACGATCGTCTGAAGTTCGTTTCTGAACGAAGCCGAGGCGTTCGGATTGTTCATCAGGCTTGAGCACATATAGTCGAGGTCCATCTGCTCCTCGGGGGAGATGACGCCGTCAGCCTTCGCGATGTAGTAGCAGAGGGCGATCCTTGCGAGCGCGATGTTTGCGACCGTCGAACCGCTGTTCTGGCTCGGAACGCTCTGCGGGACGTAGTTGCCGGCAGGAACCGCCTGCGTGCGGCTGCCGAGCAGGTTATCGATGATCGCCGTGCCCGTACCAAAAGCGAGGCCGCCGATGATTCCGCTGGTGACGTCTCTGGTAAATGAACGAAGTAATGATCTGCCTAACATTTTAAATCTCCTCCATGCAGTACTCGGATTCCGGATACATGCCGAAGACCGCGTCTGCTTCATTTTTGCCTATGTAGTAATATCCCGAGCCCTCGACCTCGTCGTACACGTGCTTCGTAACGGAGAGTTCCGTACCGTCGGAAAGGTAGACGTAGTAGTCGGTGCGGCTCGTATGGTGTTTCTTCGAACCGGATTTCACGACTTTGCTGGTCTTTCTTGTGACCTGTCCGTATTCGAGCGAGAGTGTCGCTGTTTCCGGATCCTCGGGCTTGCTTTTCATGATCGGCATCGCGCCCTTATAAAGGAAGATGCCGCCGGCGATGAGAAAGATCAGTGAGGTGATGATCGATACGATCTGCCGGTAGTCGAGGACGTTGCCCTTGATGCGGTCGCGGATAAACCCGACGACGCTGATGATGAACCAGGCAAGAAGTACGAATGCCATGCCGCCGATGATGAAGAGCATGATGTTCGCGCCGGTCTTCGCGTTTCTGACGTAGACGCCGTAGTCCGCGCGCAGAAGGTCATCGGTCAGCACGATCTTCCCGTCGTCGCTCTTCACGAGCACGATCTCCGATCTTCCGGATTCGATGCTCTCGTCGGATTTTTTCTGCTGATTCATGCCGTAGAGGATGGCAAACGCGACCGCCAGAAAGAAGATGACGAAAATGATGATAAACAGCTTTTTTCCTGCGGAAGCTCCGCCTTCTGAATTGCGCATGTGACTGCGATCCTCCAAGTCCGTGCCGTTTCCGCGTGAAAACCACTTGTCCGCGGCCTTTGTTTTCTTGGTTCATTATATCAATAATGGGTTTAGGAAAGAATATTTGCAGCGCATAAATAGCTAAGCTTATTTCTTTTTCTTACCGACCATGAAGCGGCGCGCGATCTTCGCGGCGACCCTGTAATGAATGGGCTGGAGTGCTTTTCGAGCTTCCTTAAGCTTGTCTCGGATCGGGATGTTCTGCGGGCAGTGCTGCTCACACTTGCCGCAGCCGACGCAGCGTGTCGCATCCGCGGGCTCAAGCCGCAGCGCGATGGTCTGGAAATACTCTTTCCGGCCGGAGCCTTTCTTCTCGGAGTACATGTGGTTGTAGCACGAAAAAACGCCCGGGATGTCGACGCCTTTGGGGCAGGGGAGACAGTATTTGCAGCCGGTGCAGCCGACCTTCGTGTTCTCGTTAATGTAGCCCTTGATCTTCTCGATCATAGAGAATTCTTCTGCGCCAAAAGCACCTGCCTCGGTTTCGTTTGCGATCCTGGCGTTCTCTTCGAGCATCTCGAGGGAATTCATGCCGGAAAGGACGCAGGTGATCTCTTTCTGGTTCCAAAGCCACCGGAACGCCCATTCGGCCGGGCTCCAGCCGTGCGGATCTTTCGCGATCTCTTTCTTCGCTTTTTCGGGGAGAAGGTCGACGAGCTTGCCGCCGCGGAGGGGCTCCATGATGAATACCGGCACGCCTTTTTCATATGCGGCGGCGATGCCTTCGCGCCCTGCCTGCGAGTTCTCGTCCATGTAGTTGTACTGCACGAGTGAGAGCTCCCAGTCGTACGCGGCAAGGATCTTCTTATACATCTCCGTGTTGCCGTGAAAAGAGAAGCCGAAGTGGCGGACGCGGCCGTTTTTCTTCTGTTCGGCGATCCAGTCGAGAACGCCGAGCTCCAGGAGCTTTTCCCACTGCGCGATATCTGTCATGTGGTGGAAAAGATAGTAGTCGAGATGGTCTGTGCGAAGGCGCTTGAGTTCTTCGTCGAGATACTTGTCGAGGTCGGATCTCTTCTTGACGAGGTACTGCGGGAGCTTCGTCGTGAGAGTGATTTTGTCGCGGAGATCGTGCTTTTCGATGATCTTGCCGAGCGCTTCTTCGGAACCCGGATAAATATACGCCGTGTCCAGGTAATTGACACCGAGCTCGATCGCCCGAAGGATCTGCGCTTCCGTCTTTTCCATATCGATCGATCTGCCTTTCGTGGCAAACCGCATGCATCCGAATCCTAAAACCGGTAAACCATTTCGCTGCTGCATACTATTTCTCCTTTATCCCCGTAAGTGATGTCTGGTGCTGGTGTGGCAGTGCTTCTGCGTTAGTGCTTTTCAATTACTGTCCGAGAAACTCGCGGATCTCGGGAAGTCTGCGGGCCGCCTCCGTGCGTCCGATCTGATACACTCTTTCGAGTTCTTCGGGCTTCTTGCTGGCGCGCCCGATCTTCAGCGGTTCCGGCGGACGGATGACGATCGCTTCGTGGGCCTCTTCCTTCGCGGCGATCTCTTCCAGCTGGCGGTTGTACATCAGATGGCGGTCCTTCATGGCTTTCACGACGGCCGGGTACTTCCGCAGAAACATCTTGAAGAGAAGTGCGGACGCCTTCTTCTTCACGTAGCCCTTCGGCTGGGTGAGCACGATGACATTCCGGTTGTAGCCGAGCTCCTCCATCTTCGAGTACGGGACGGCATCGGCCATGCCACCGTCGAGAAGCCTGTAATTGTCGATCTTTACGACTTTCGAAAGGATCGGCATCGAGGCCGATGCGCGCATCCATTCGATATCCTTCGCGCCGCCGTCCGTGCAGCGGTGATAGACGATCTTTCCGGTGTGTACGTCGGTCGCGCCGATATAAAACTCCATCGGGTCTTTCGCAAATGTCTCGCGGTCGAAGATGTCCAGCTCGTCCGGGATCGCGCGGTAGCAGAAGTCGGCGCCGTAGTAGTCGCCGGTCTTTATGAGCGAGCGGAAACTGCAGTACCGCGGGTCTTTGCAGTAGTTCTTGTTATAGCGGATCGGCCGCCCGATCTGGCGCGACTTATAGTTGCAGCCGAAAACGGCGCCGGCCGAGATCCCTGAGCCGCCGTCAAAGCGGATGCCGTTTTCCATCAGGACGTCCATCACGCCGCAGGTAAACATCCCGCGCATCGCGCCGCCCTCCATGATCAGCGCTGAGCGCGTGGGTGTAGTGCCGGCGGCCGGTGCGGAAGCGGCGTTGGGGCAGGTAGCTGCGGCGCCGGGGGCGTTCGTGGCGAGTGCTTTTCCAGTAGACATATCAATGTTTTCCTCGTTTTTAATTTCCATGAGAACATTATATTGTGAAAGACGGCATTTGGGAACGGTTTCGCCCACGGACAAAGAAGTGTTAAAGAATTCACGCACATTCCCTCGCGGCCATCTGCTGATTCTGAGCTTTTTTTATTTCTGTTCGCAGATTGTTCGAAAATGAGCACGAAATATCGGACCCGTGACGAACAAACGCTGATTCTGAACCTTTTTTGTTTCTATTCGCAGATTGTTCGAAAAAAATCTCGAATTATCGGACAAACAACGAACAACCGCTGGCTCCCCGTTTTTTGACGCGACTTGAAAAGCACCCCTCCCATATTTTGATTCTCAAACCTTCAAATCGTGACAAAATCTGAACAAAAACTGGTCAACATATGGGAAGTAATGGCAAATAATGAATGTTATTATGACTTCGGATGAACAAAAACGAACTAGCGTCTTCGGGCGAGCGGACAAGCTACGAGCAGAAAAGCGGCGAGCGGACAATCGCAGAACGTTACCGGGAACACGAAGACAGAAAGGATGACAACTTATGCAGAATTTTGATTTCTATTCCCCTACGTATTTTGCCTTTGGTAAGGACACGGAGAACCGCGCAGGTGAGCTGGTGAAACGCTTTGGCGGAAGTAAAGTTCTGATCCACTATGGCGGCGGAAGTGTCGTGAGATCCGGACTTCTTGACCGCGTGAAGGCATCCCTCGATAAGGAGAACATCAAGTATGTCGAGCTCGGCGGCGTTCAGCCGAATCCGAGATCGGGCCTGGTATATCAGGGTATCGATCTCTGTAAGAAAGAGAACGTAGACTTTATTCTCGCTGTCGGCGGCGGCTCTACGATCGACTCCTCTAAGGCGATCGCGGTGGGCACGGTCTATGACGGCGACTTTTGGGATTTTTATCAGGGAAAGCGCATCGAGCAGGCTCTTCCGGTCGGCACGATCCTGACGATCGCGGCGGCGGGCTCCGAGGGCTCCCCGGACTCCGTTATCACGAAGGAAGAGGGTATGTTTAAGCGCGGCGCGAGCGGCGATGCGATCCGCCCGAAGTTCAGTATCCTGAATCCTGCACTGACACAGACTCTGCCGCCGTATCAGACAGCGGCCGGTATTACGGATATCATGGCGCACCTTTATGAGCGCTATCTGACGAACTCGGAAGAAGTCGAGGTTACCGACCGTCTTCTCGAAGGACTTCTTCTGACGATGATCCACGAAGGACCGCGCGTGATTGCGGATCCTAATAACTACGAGGCGAGAGCGAATATCATGTGGGCGGGCATGATGGGACACAACAATTCCTGCGGCGTCGGAAGATCCCAGGACTGGCTTTCCCACATGATCGAGCACGAGCTTTCCGCACTTTATGACTGTGCACACGGTGCCGGCCTGGCAGTCACAATGCCGGCGGTATTTACCTTTGAAATGAAACACAACGTGATGCGTTTTGCGCAGGCAGCGGTCCGTATCTGGGGATGCCAGATGGACTTCGCGCATCCGGAAGTTACGGCAAAAGCCGGCATTGAGGCTTTCAGGAATTACCTGATCTCGATCGGCATGCCGAAGAACTTCGAAGAACTGGGGGCGAAGGAAGAAGATATTCCGAAACTCGTTCAGTGCCTGCTTTACGGTGATGGAGGATCCGGAAGAATCTCCGGTTTCGTCACCCTTGACGAAGATGACTGCACTGAGATCTATAAGATGATGGTGTAAGTTATATGGATTACAGCCAATACGAAACCTTCGATTTCGACATCATAAGTGCCTTTAATCTCTCGACGGGACATAAGGGGAGATCGTTCAGGATGCACTGGCATTCCTACGGCGAGATCCTTCTCGTGGGAGGAGGCGGGAAGAACATCTACAAGGTTAATCAGAATACATATCAATTGAGTGAAGGCGATTTCGTATTGGTGTGGCCGATGGAGATGCATGAGATCCTCGATGCGGACAGGGAAAAAGCTTTAGTCATCCAGTTCAGCAATTCGTTCATCTCTTCCTTGCTCGACTTGCAGAGGCTTATGCATTTCTATCGGAACCTCCACGTAATCGAGCGGAAGAAACATCCGGAACTGTCGGCGAAGCTTCAGACGATCGCGTACAGGATGAAGGACATTTTTCTTTCCGAGACAGATAACCGGGAACTGCGCTGCATGATGCTCCTTATGGAGTTCATACTGACACTCGATGAGCACCGGGCCGAGTTCAGTTCAGAGCTGAGCGTCGGTGTCAGAAGCAACTTCAACGATGACGTGATGCAGCGGATGATCATGGTGACGGACTATATCAAGAGCAACCTCACCGCGGAGGATCTTTCCCAGCAGGCGATGGCGGACAAGGCCGGTATCAGCAAGGACTATTTTTCGAGGATTTTCAAGAACGTCACCGGCATGAACTACAGCAAGTGGCTGAACACGATCCGCCTCGAAAAGGCCATCGAGCTTCTTGTCGAGAAGGACATTCCGCTGACGCAGGTCGCGATGCTGTCGGGCTTCCACAGCATATCGAGTTTCAACCGCGTCTTCTACGATGAGAAGGGCATGTCGCCGAGCGAATACCGGACGCTGTTTCTGGCATCGGATTCGTCTGAAAAGTAAGACAAAATGTGAGAAAATAGAATAAGTGCTTTTCCCGATTCCGATGCAAAAGCACTTGTCCCACAGAAAAACCATGGAGGTATGAAAATGGATTATTCCCACAGAAAAGTAAGTAAAAAGATCAGAATCACAGACGGACAGGGCAACCCTTTAGCGAATAAGGAAGTTTCCGTAAAGCAGACGAATCACAAGTTTCTGTTCGGATGCGGTGCTTTTGAATTCCTGCCTTATGTGATGAGTCAGGACGAGAAGTGGAAGATCCCGGGAGGCGCGCCGTTCGCCAGCAAGGAACAGCTTCAGCAGATCACGGATTCCTGGCTCGAGATCTTTAACTACGGCACACTGCCATTTTACTGGGGAAGATTCGAGCCCGAAGAGGGTAAGCCGCAGACCGAGGCGATCTTGGCAACGGCGAAGTACCTTACAGATAGAAACGTGAAGTTGAAGGGCCATCCGCTCTGCTGGCATACTGTTTGCGCAGACTGGCTCATGAAGTACGATAACAAGACCATCATGGAGAAGCAGCTCGCCCGTATCGACCGAGAGGTTAGCGGCTTCAAGGGTGTCATCGACATGTGGGATGTCATCAACGAAGTTGTTATCATGCCGGTCTTCGATAAGTACGATAACGCAGTGACACGCCTCTGTAAGGAACACGGCCGCGTCGGTCTCGTAAAGGCGGTTTTCGACAGAGCATACGAGAACAACCCGAAGGCGACACTCCTTCTGAATGACTTTAATACTTCCGTGAAATACGAAGAACTGATCCAGGAGTGCCTCGACGCAGGTGTTCCAATCAGTGCGATCGGCATCCAGTCCCACCAGCATCAGGGATACTGGGGCAGAGAGAAGCTCGAAGACGTTCTTTCGAGATTCGAGCGATTCGGACTTCCGATCCACTTTACAGAGAACACACTGATTTCCGGCGAGATCATGCCGGCGTATATCGAGGACCTCAACGACTGGCAGGTCGATGAGTGGCCGAGCACACCGGAAGGTGAGGAGAGACAGGCACGCGAGATCGAAGAGATGTACAGGGTCCTTTTCGCCCATCCGCTGGTCGAAGCGATCACGACATGGGACTTTAAGGATGGCGCATGGCTGAAGGCACCGAGCGGATTCCTCCGTCTCGACAACAGCAGAAAGCCTTCCTTCGACATGCTCAAGAAGCTCGTAAAAGAAGAGTGGTGGACGAACGACAAGCTCGTTACCGATGCGGACGGATACATCACGGTAAGTGCTTTTAAGGGCGAATACGAGATCGCTTCCGATGGAAAAGCAGCGGCCGCTGAACTGGTCGATGACAGTGATCTGACCATCGCGCTTTCCTGAGAAAAGATAACAGATAAAGAACGGCACTTCGAAAGAAAGTGCTTCACATATAAACCAGGCAATATGCGGAGGAATTGAATATGAGTATTGATCTTTCGAAGATGCCGAAACTGGGTTTCGGAATGATGCGCCTACCCGAAAATGACGGCGTGATCGACCACGAGCACGTTTGCCACATGGTCGACAAGTACATGGCTTCCGGCATGAATTACTTTGATACGGCTTATGTCTATCACGGAGGAAAATCAGAAGTTGCGGCGAGAGAAGCTCTCGTGAAGCGCTACCCGAGAGACTCCTTCATGATCGCGACCAAGCTTCCTGCCTGGGAGATCAAGACAGAATCCGACATCGAGCGCATCTTCAACGAACAGCTCGAGCGCTGCGGCGTCGATTATTTCGACCTTTATCTCCTGCATTCGATCGAGGACGGCAACAACTACGATACCTACGTCAAGTACGACTGTTTCAAGTGGGGCGTGCAGAAGAAGGCCGAGGGCAAGATCCGCCACTTCGGATTCTCCTACCACGGTTCTCCGGAGCTTCTTGAGGAGATCGTCGACGCGCACCCGGAGATCGAGTTCGTGCAGATCCAGTACAACTATCTTGACCGCACAAATCCGGTCGTGCAGTCGCAGGCTCTCTATGAGATCCTCGCCAAGAGAAACATCCCGATCATCGTCATGGAGCCGATCCGCGGCGGTATGCTTGCGAGCATGGATCCCGCGATCGAAGCCAAGTTTAAGGCATACGATCCCGACAAGTCCGTTGCCTCCTGGGCGCTGCGTTTTGTCGGATCCCAGCCGGGCGTTATGACCATCCTTTCCGGCATGTCCACCGAAGAGCAGATGGATGATAACATCGGTACATTTACAGACTTCCAGGCGATGAACGAAGAGGAAGTGAAGATCGTCGACGAAGTCACCGCTGACATCCTTTCGATGCCCCAGATCGGATGCACAGCATGTAAATACTGCTGCGACGGCTGCCCGATGGGTATCTCGATCCCGGATGTTTTCAGAACGATCAACACACTCAGAAGATACCCCGACGACTGGAGATCGAAGAACTTCTATTCCGGCCTGATCGGAAGATCCGGAAAGGCGTCCGACTGTATCGGATGCGGCCAGTGTGAGAGCGTCTGCCCGCAGCACCTGCCGATCATCGATCTTCTGAAGGAAGCAGCAGAGATCCTTGGCCAGTAAGCATCACTGACTTCGGTCAGGAACTGCCCTGCTTCTGCCCGAGTTATGCGCGGGTTCTGCCCGAAAAGCACTGATATCTGCCCGCTTCTGCCCGAAAAACACTGATATCCATTATTTCCCACGGAGGAATGAAAAAAATGAAAAAGAAAGCCCTGTTCATCGGCGGTACCGGAACAATCAGTACCGCCATCGTAAAAAGACTGGTCAGTGACCCGGAATGGGAGGTCCGGGTCCTGAACAGAGGAAACCGTTCGTCGGTGCTTCCGGAAGGCGTCAAGCTCATCACTGCGGACATCAACGACGAAGCTTCAGTTCTTGAAAAGATCGGCGATGAGACCTACGACTGCGTCTGTGAATTCATCGGATTTACCGTCGATCAGGTCGAGCGCGACTACCGCCTTTTCAAGGGAAAGACGAAGCAGTACATCTACATCAGTTCCGCTTCCGCATACCACAAGCCGGCGGCATCTTATGTCATCACCGAAGGGACCACGCTCGCGAACCCGTACTGGGAGTATTCCAGAAACAAGATCGCCTGCGAAGAGTTCCTCATGAAGAAGTATAAGGAAGAAGGATTCCCGGTCACGATCGTCCGCCCGAGCCACACCTATGATGAGAGAAATATCCCTCTCGGCGTACACGGCAAGAAGGGCCCGTGGCAGGTCATCCGGCGCATGCTGGATGGAAAGCCTGTCATCATCCAGGGCGATGGCAGCAGCCTCTGGACAGTCACTTGGAACGCAGACTTTGCGATCGGCTATACCGGCCTGATGGGCAACCGCCATGCGATCGGCGAAGCCTTCCAGATCACGTCCGATGAGACACTTACCTGGGATCAGATCTATCAGACCATTGCCGATACTCTCGGTGTCGAACTCAAGGCGTATCACGTGTCGACCGACTTCCTGCGCGCGGTCGGCGATCCGCTCGGATTTGACTTCACGGGAGCACTTCTCGGCGACAAGTCCGTGTCGGTCGTATTCGATAACAGCAAGATTAAGAAGATCGTTTCCGACATGACGACGCACGTTCCGTTTAACGCCGGCGTGAAGACCGCCCTCGACTACGTTCTCTCGCATAAAGAAGAATGCCAGATCGAAGATCCGGAGTTTGATGCTTTCTGCGATAAGGTCATCGACACGCTCGAAAAAGCCAAATCAGATTTTTAATCAGGTTATTAAAAGAGACAAGTGCTTTTCGCGATGAGAAAAGCACTTGCCGCCCTTAATGAGACGAACCCAAATTGAGATATATCAGGAGGTTTACCCATGAAAATGATTGATGTAAAGAACGGTCCGCAGAAGATTTCCCGCATCGTTCTCGGCTGCATGAGAATGCCGGCGCTGTCCGTCGATGAAGCTGCGAAGATGATCGAGACATCCGTAGAGATGGGGATCAACTACTTCGACCATGCGACCTGCTACGGCGCAGGCGAAGCCGAGACACGCTTCGGCGACGCGCTTCCGAAGACCGGCATCAGGAGAGAAGACATTTACCTTCAGAGCAAGTGCGGACTGCACTTTGACACGATGGAGTTTAACTGGAGCAAGGAAGACATTCTGAGAAGCACGGATGAGATCCTTTTGCGCCTTAAGACCGATTACCTCGATGCGCTGCTCCTGCACCGTCCGGACCTGCTTTACGATCCAGAAGAGATCGCGGAGGCCTTCGATGAACTGAAGAAAGCCGGGAAGGTCAGAAACTTCGGTGTCAGCAACACGACGCCGATGCAGATCGAGCTCCTCAAGAAGTACGTCAAGCAGCCGCTCGTATTTAACCAGCTGCAGCTTTCTCTTGACCAGTCGCAGATCATCGATCAGGCGCTGTATCTCAATAACAAGACCACTGACATGTCCATCGACAGAGACAACGGCATCCTCGATTACTGCCGCTTAAATGACATCACGATCCAGGCCTGGTCGCCGCTTCAGATCGGCATGTTCAAGGGCTGCTTCGTGGATCATCCGGACTTCCCGGAACTGAACGCAAAGCTCGCGGAGCTTGCTGAGAAATACGGCGTTCCGAAGACTGCGATCGCGATTGCATGGATCCTCCGTCATCCGGCAAGGATGCAGGTCATCGCCGGCACGATGAATCCGGATCACTTAAAAGACATCTGCGAAGCTACGAAGGTCGATCTGACCCACAACGAGTGGTACCAGCTCTACCTCGCATCCGGCAAGTTCCTGCCGTAACCGGAAAACAGCGCGGACGCTTGGCCCGCGCCAATCTGAAGAATTTGTAATGAGTACTGAAGGAGGCCCGCTATGAATAAGGTGAAATGGGGAATCGCCGGAACGGCGAACATCGCCAGATGGGGCATGATCCCCGGCATGAAGCAGGCGGAGAACTGCGAGCTCTACGCCATTGCCGGAAGATCGCTCGAGAAGGCAGAATCCTATAAGCAGACATTCGGTTTTGAAAAAGCATACGGAAGTTACGACGAGCTTCTCGACGACCCGGACGTGCAGGCGGTTTATGTGCCGCTTCCGAATGACATTCACGTGAAGTGGGTGACGGAAGCGCTGAAGAAGGGGAAACATGTTCTCTGCGAAAAGCCGCTGGCGCTCAACGCCGACGAAGCGAAGCTCATGTATGACACCGCGAAAGAAAACGGCGTGATCCTGATGGAAGCATATGCTTACCTTCACAGCCCTTATGTGCTGAGCCTGAAGGAGGATGTGAAGTCCGGCATCATCGGCGATGTGGACTATGTTGATACATCGTTTGTGACACAGGGATATAAGGAAGATTTCCGCCTGCACAAAGAACTCGGCGGCGGTGCTTTTTACGACTTAGGATGCTACTGCACGACCATGATCCTTTCGATCATCGATTCGGATCCGGAGATGGTAAAAGCTGTTGCGGAATTCTCGGATCTCGGAGTTGATCTTTCCACATCGGCGATTCTGCGATTCAAGAACGGCGCACGTGCGGCTCTTCAGGTCGGAATGATCCTCGACATTACGAGTAACTCCCGCTATGACAGGCTCCTGATCCACGGTACGAAGGGCTCGATCCGATCAAGCGTCGAGTATAACCAGGAAGGCGATGTCAGCTATAAGATCTTCACGAAAGATGGTGAAGTGATCGAGAGAAAGGTCTTTGTTCCGAACAACTATAAGCTCGAAGTTGAGCAGCTGGGAAGATGCATTCTCGAAGGAGAGACGCCGCATATCACACCGGAATTCTCCCTGAAGAATACCCGCCTCATGGATCAGGTTTTAGACGAGATCGGATTCTGGAAATAAGTAATTCCGGAAATAAGTAATACCGCATACTTAAGATTCCTATAGTTTCTCCCGTCGAAGTTCGCAGGAAAGTGTGCTAAGATTTATTTGGCCGAGAGGAGCAGAAGAAAGCCGGTCCATCGGACGATTCCTCTATAATTTCAGGCCACGGAGGTATTATGAAGATCTGTCCGAAATGTGATGCGCAGAATGCGAACAATGCGCCTACCTGCAAGTACTGTGGTGCGAATCTCAACGAGACGCCGGAGATCGAAGAGAAGGTGATCGATGATGAGGATAAGCCTCCTTATCACCTCGGTCTTTCACTGTTTTTCCTGTTCCTCGCTTTCGCGTTTTCCTCGGTAAAAGCACTGATCCCGGTGGATCTGGATTATCCGGACTGGTCGCATCCTTATATCTGGCTTTACTATTCAGCGCTTGCGCTCGGCGTCCTTTTCCTGATCCTTGCGATCGTATGCGCGCGCGGCCTTCTGAAGGCGAAACCGCTTCCCGGAAAAGGCATCTTTGTCATCATGGGCACTGTGGTCTGCGGAGGACTGATCCTGATCGACCTTATCTCTTTGATCCAGACGTTCACGAGTTCCGGGCGGTACAGCTAAGAACAGGCATTTGGGGGTGAGTGCTTTTGGAACGGAAAGAAAATAAACTGAACACATTAAGATCAAATCTATCCCTGAT
>JAILHZ010000052.1 GCA_024695545.1 Clostridiales bacterium | reverse complement strand
GCTGCAATGTGGCCATCAAAGCCTTCTGGCCCTGGCCCTTGTATTTCGAAAGAACTTCATCGAGCTTTGCGCTCATTTCTTCCGGAGTCATTTTTTGTTTTCCCACAGTTGACTCACCTCCCACATGGTAGGATAACATATAGTCAATTTCTACTCAATGGAAAAGAGGAAAAATCTTGTCAAGATAGACTGAAAAATAACAAAATGGACACAGATTTTTGGGTAAATGAAAATCATTTAACCTTTCTTTTCAATTCCCCATCTTTCAATTAGAATAAAAATCAAATCTAAAATTACAGGAGCTCCTATGCAGCTGACGATCAAGATCCGCCCGGAAGACAGCGGCAAGAAAATCTATGACATTCTCCGTGACCGGTACCAGATGTCCAACCTTCTGTGTAAGCGCATCCGGCTTTATGGCGAATTGTACCTGAACGGCTTCCCTGCCCGCATGATCGCCACCCCGGAAACCGGCGATGAGATCCTGATCATCTATGACGATGCCGAGGGGATCATTCATTCGAAACCTGATACTGATATAAAGATCTACTATGAGGATGACTGGATCATCGTATGTGAGAAGCCAGGAAACCTTGTCACCCATCCTTCCTGGCAGCATATGGACGACTCCCTGCTTCAGAGGCTTTGTGACCAGCGGCTCCACCCGATCATGCGTCTTGACCGCGAAACTTCAGGCCTGATCGTTATTGCCAAGAACGGATATGCGCACAATACCGTCTCCAAGAACAAAATGGAGAAAGAATATGTCGGTATCGTCTACGGTGCTTTTGAACCGGAAGAAGGAACGATCGATAAACCAATCGGACGCGACGAGAACTCCATCATGATCCGTATCGTTCGTGAGGACGGCCATCCCTCTGTCACGCACTATAAGACGATCAGGACGATACCTGAAAGGAATCTTTCTGTAGTATCTTACAGACTGGAGACCGGAAGATGCCATCAGATCCGCGTACACTCCCTCTATCTCGGGCACCCGCTCGTTGGTGACGGTCTGTACGGACCGAAGTCCAATGATTTTCCGAATCCGGATATGCCATGTATCGAAAATGAGGACCGTATAGATCGACAGGCACTTCATGCCTGTAAACTCGGGTTTTATCACCCGATCACCAATGAATGGATGGAGTTCACATCGGAAATGCCCGATGATATGAAAGCACTGCTGTCCTGACTTACCGTCTCTCCGAAATAAGATTCTTTGCCAGGATCTGGGATTGAACATCCCCCGAATTACCGGAAAGAAGCCTTGCCACCTCGAAAACACGGCCGTTTTCGTCGAGTTCCTCGATATTGGTCTTTGTCCGCTCCCCGCTCTGATCCTTGGAAATAAAGAAATGCTGGTCGGCAGCTGCCGCAATCTGCCCCATATGGGTAACACAGAAAACCTGATGGAACAGCGAAAGCTTCTTCATAGAAAAAGAGACTGACTTAGCTGCTTCACCGGATATTCCGGAATCCACCTCATCAAATATCAGGACCGGAGTTGCGTCCGCACGTGCCAGGATCGTTTTGATCGCAAGCATGATTCGCGCGGCCTCACCACCGGAAGCAGTCTTTGACAGCGGTTTCAGATCCTCTCCTTTATTCGCGGAGAAAAGAAACTCCACTTCATCATATCCGGTCTTACTGAAGAAACGTTCCTTCGGGCGCTTAGTAAAAGATACATCGAACGTCGCATTGGAAAGGCCGAGAAACTGTACCTCGGAAACAATATCAGACGAAAGTTTCTTTCCCGCCTCAACACGGATGTCATGGATCTTATCCGCCAGAGCGACCAGTTCTTTTTCCTTATGGGCACGCTCAATATTCAGCTGCTTGATTCTGGTATCGCCTTCCTGAAGGATCTCCAGGCGCTTCTTCGCATCTGCAAGATATTCGTTCATAGAAGCAACGCTTCCGCCGTACTTTACGATGCATCCGCGAAGTTTCTCCAGCCGGGATTCCACTTCATCATAAGATTCTGAAGACAGGACATCCTCGCCACAAAGAGAATCTCTCATCCCCTCAAGGTCCATTACTACGGAATGAAGCTGTTTAGCGTTCTCCGAAAAGGACGGATCGATCGAAGTAAGCGCGTCGAGATGTTCAGCGGCTGTCTGAAGTGACGAAAGCGGAGACGTAGAGTCTTCCGTGGAAAGAGCTCCCTGTACGTATGACAGGTGGAAGCGTCTCTTTTCTTCCTGTTTGAGAACTTTAAGTCTTTCGACAAGTTCCTCTTCTTCTCCTTCGGCAAAAGCACCTTCCTCGATCTCTTTGATCTGGTATTTCAGAAGATCCTGCATCTGGCGGCTCTTCTCCGGATCCGTCTCATACTGCTTTCTGGTCTGAAGGATCTCGCGGTATTCATTGAGTTTATCGGAGAAAGCGGCTAGATGCGGTGTAAGGATTTCGCCTGCATAATCATCCAGGATCCCAAGATGCTTGGAACTGTCGAAGATCGTCTGCTGATCATGCTGTCCGTGAATATCGATGAGATAAGCGCCGATCGTCTTCAGGACAGATACAGGCATCGTGCGGCCATTGATACGCACGATACTTCTTCCGTCCTTACCGATCACACGCAGAAGGATCAGAGTATCGTCTTCGGTTTCGATCCCGAATTCTTCAAATACAGACTTAGGGATCACTTCGGATACGCTGTCAAAAACCGCTTCGATCACGGCTTTTGAAGAATCCTTGCGGACATAGTCACGACCGATACGATGGCCGAGAAGCGCACTGATCGCATCGATAATAAGCGATTTACCGGCACCAGTTTCACCGGTAAGGATATTTAATCCTTTTCCCGGAGTAAAGGATGCATACTCGACTATGGCAAAATCCTGTATCGTCAGACTGATTAACACGAAAAACCTCTCAAATATCAGTGTTTATACGATTATTCATATCTCTGATCGTTGCCTGGATCGCAAGAGCATCTTCCGGACTCGGTGTGGCAACAAATACGGTATCGTCTCCCGCAATGGAACCGACAACACCTGAAAGATGAATAGAATCAAGCGCGGAAGCCGCAGCATTGGCCATACCCGGAAGAGTACGGATTACGACCAGATTCATGGCAACATCCGTAGATAATACCGAGTGGGCAAATACGGAAAGAAGTCTTCCCGGGGCCACATCACCGGTACGGTCCAGTACACTGTACTTTGTACCTCCCGACGGGAGAGTGACCTTGATAATGCCCAGATCTTTTATATCACGGGATACAGTCGCCTGAGTTACCTGCCAGCCGGCCGCTTCAAGCTCTTTTGCCAGTTCTTCCTGAGTGCTGATCTCCTTGGCACGCACCAGGCGCAGCATCGCTTCCTGTCGTTCATTTTTCGCCATCTTCATAGAAACTACCTCTTGCACGGATCTTCTGTCTTACGGTCTGATAGAAATTCTTATATCCGAGTTTCGCAACGATCACATCCTGCTCGGACTTCTTGATAAGAATGCGGTCATGATAAGAAAGCTCAATATTCGGGCGGCCATCCAGAGAAAGGATCGGCGGCTCCGAGAATCGCTCGATGATGATCTCGATCGTACTGTCACCGGAGACGATATACGAACGGTTATGCAATGTATGCGGGCAGATCGGCGTAACCATAAAGATATCCAGTTCCGGCTTTACGATCGGACCGCCGGCCGCAAGACAGTAAGCCGTCGAACCGGTTGCCGTTGAAAGGATCACACCATCTCCGGAAAGTCTTTCTACGTGATCGTGATCGATCAGAAGATCGAGAGATACCACGTGAAGGTTCGCGCCACGAGCAACTACAGCATCATTTAAACAGACGCCCTGTTCCTTAACCTCGCCGTCTTTCGAAAGGAGGGTTACATCCAGCTGTGTTCTCTTTTCGAGGGTAAACTGTTTTGCCATTAACCGGTCAACAGCATCCTCAAAGTCATCTTTATGGATCTCTGTCAGGAATCCGATACTCCCGAGATTCACACCGATGACCGGAACTCCGTACTTCAGGTTATTCTGAGCAGCACGGAGAAAAGTACCGTCGCCGCCGAGCGACAACAGAATATCACAACCTTCATATGTACCGAATTCGACGTCCGGAATATCTTTCAGCGGAGTATCCGCATAGATATCCGAAAGAACGACCTGTCCGCCCTTCTTCTTAATCACATTGATTGCATACGAAGAAAAATCGAATTTCGGGTCTTTCTCCTCATTAATCGCAAATCCGAATCTCATGGTAAGGATCTCCTTCCATATCAAATACAAGCATGTAAAGAATCACATACTCATTCCCAACATGCAACTAATTATACAGAATTCTGAACATTTATGCATTATGATATATGCGTATTTTTATAAACCGAAACTATAAAAGCACTTATTTATGCCATGAAAGCACTGTTTCTACAATGGATTTTTCATCCATATGCTCTTTTTCGAGAAGAAGTTTACGGTTACCTGCTACCAGAGGATGATCGGACACGCCAAGGCTTTTATACTCTTTGATAGAGCCCATCCGGCCGTTTTCCTCAAGAATTGACAGAAGATATGCGCCAAAACCGGATCTTGCAATTCCGTCTTCAATGGTAACTACTTCAGTAATGCCGTCTAGCATCTCTTTCCAAAGATCAATATCACAAGGCTTGACACAGCGGACATCGATCACTCGGGCATTGATACCGTTCTTTTCGAGTTCTGCCGCGGCAAGAAGGGCCTGTTCGCACATAATACCGAGCGCGAGGATCGCAACTCCCTCACCTTCTCTGATGACACGCGGACCTACACCTTCCGTTGAAGGGATCTTCTCTAAGATCTCGCTCTGACCGCCACGGGGATACCGGACTGTAACAAGATTCTTTGCCTCCACGACCGCATATTCGAGCATATGGTCAAGCTCGGCAAAATTACATGGTGAAAGCAGCGTAACATTCGGCATAGAAAGCATCATGGAAATGTCGTAGATTCCCTGATGTGTCATACCATCCGCACCGACGATACCGGCTCGATCAAGAGCAAGTACCATATGCAGATCCTGAAGACAGACATCATGCAGGAGCTGGTCATATGCACGCTGGGCAAATGTTGAATACAGCGCCACTACTGGAACAAATCCGTTTACGGCCATACCTGCGGCCATTGTCACAGCATGCTCCTCAGCGATGCCGACATCGAAAAAACGGAGTTTCATGTTCTTTCTGAAATTGACCAGACCGGTACTGGTCATCATCGCAGCACAGATAGCAACGACTTCTTCATGCTCTTTACCGATACGCACGATCGAATCAGAGAAGCAATTCGTAAATGTTCTTGTGGTCGAAGGCTTAACTCCGGTCTCTCTGTCAAAAGGAGATACACCATGATACGAAGACGGATTCTCCTCCGCCAACGGATAACCCTTACCCTTCTTCGTTACGATATGGATCAGTACAGGACCGTTGATTGCCTTGGCGATCTTGAGTTTCTTCCGGAGAAGATCGATATTATGGCCGTCAAAAGGGCCGAAATACTGGAAACCGAGATCCTCGAAGATAACCGGTGTGTTTCTTCGGATAAGGAGTCGGAACCAGGTCTTGATCATCATAATAAACCTGGCAATCGGACGTCCGATCAGCGGAATATGGAGAAGAAAACGCTCGACACGGCTCTTCGCCTTAATATATCTCGTTGAAGAACGGAGATTGGAAAGCGCTCTGGACAAACCGCCTACATTCTTATCGATAGACATCTGGTTATCATTTAAGATGACAGTAAGATTCTCACTGAAATGACCAGTATCATTTAAGCCCTCAAAAGCCATACCGCCGGTCATTGCGCCATCACCGATAACAGCGATAACATGTCCGTCATCGTTCTGAAGTTTCTTTGCGCGGAGAAGACCGAGAGCAGCAGATACGGATGTACTACTGTGTCCGACACCGAAAGCATCATACTTGCTCTCTGAGATCTTTGGGAATCCGGCAATACCGCCATACTGACGGAGAGTCTCAAACTTGTCTTTTCTTCCCGTCAGAAGCTTATATGCATAAGCCTGATGACCCACGTCCCATACGATCTGGTCATGCGGTGGCTCAAACTCAGACAGCAGAGCAATCGTAAGATCTACAACACCTAAACTCGAAGCCAGGTGTCCGCCGTTTTTACTTACACGGTCGACAATAAAATCACGGAGTTCTTCCGCGAGCTGCTTTCTCTGGGTAGAATCCAGCTTTGCCACATCTTCCGGGCATTTAATTGTATCCAGGATCGGTGTTGGTTTCATATCTTACTGCACCCGATTCTGCAGGACATCACTGAACTGACGGAGCGCGGTAACATCCCAGCCCTGAGAAGCCAGTTCATCCAGCGCTTCATATACATCTGCATAAGTATCATCGAGCATCTTCTGTGCGCTCGCCTCTCCGAAGACCGTGACAAATGTAGACTTGTTATCTCTCTCATCCTTACCGGTGCTTTTGCCGAGAACCTGTTCATCTGCCTGAACATCAAGAAGATCATCCTTGATCTGAAAGCCCAGACCGGTACCAGCCGAAAAACGGTGGATCAAGTCATAAAGAGCTTTATTCTCTCCATTTTCAGCTGCGAAAATATAGTATGGAACCAGGCACGACGCATTGATGAGCGCGCCGGTCTTCTTCTCATGTAGTTCGCAGAGTTTTCCTGTATCTATCTTCTTTCCTTCCGAGGAAAGGTCGATACTCTGACCGCCGATCATTCCGCGTATACCCGTATTCTCGGCAAAATACGCAGCCGCAGAGGCACACTTCGGATTCTTGGTAACGGCAACGAGCACTCTCTCAAATGCCCGGTTCAGCAGCGCGTCACCGGCAAGAAGCGCAAAAGCCTCACCATGAGCGATATGACATGTCGGCTTACCTCTTCTTAAGCAGTCATCATCCATACAAGGAAGATCATCATGGATCAGCGAATATGTGTGCACCATCTCCATCGCGACGGCAAAATCATCCACGGAAGACAGATCCAGCTTCAGCATATCAGCTACCATATACATCAATACGGGACGGATACGCTTACCACCGGCAAGCAGACTGTACATCGCCGCCTTCACGGTCGGATCCCCGGACAGTTCATCCGGGAAAACACTCTGGAGCAGACCTTCGATACGCTCCTGATACTTCTTCATAAAAAACGAGATCTTCTCACTCATACTTCTTCTCCAAAAGCACTCTCACTCTTGCCATCCTGACCAAGGATACTGATCTTCTTTTCGATGGCATCGAGTTTATCCTTACAGAACTTCGAAAGTTCCATACCACGGGAGTATAAAGCAATAGAATCATCCAGAGATGCTTCACCGGATTCCAGTTTGCGGATGATCTCCTCAAGTTCGGCAATCGCCTGCTCATAAGTCATGTCATTATTCTTCTCTGCCATAATTTAACCCTCTTTATTCTCGACCGATGTCACTACAGAATGGAGCAGTCCATCCGAGACAGAAATCAAGACCTCGTCCTTTATATTAACACATTTTACAGAATCTACTGTTTTTCCCTCAGAATCCGTCACTCGCGAATACCCGCGAAGGAGGACCTTCATCGGATCAAGAGCACCGAGTTTTGCCAGATCCGCGGTAAAAGCACTCTTCTTTTTCTCATACGATGAAGACATCTTCTCGTTCAGTTTCGCAGTAAGGATATCACATCTCTGCATCTCTTTCTCTATACGGAACTGAGGAGCAAGAAGCGCACGATGCTTCGAAAGGCTGTCCCACTGATGTCTCTTCGTATTCAGGAAATTTCTCATCGTCAGTGCAAGCTTTCCGTCTGATGTATCCAGCCGGGCAAGCACTTCGTCTTTATTCGGCATCACAAGTTCTGCGGCCGCAGATGGAGTCGGCGCACGAAGATCCGCGCAGAAGTCGCAGATAGTAAAGTCCGTCTCATGACCGACAGCAGATATGACCGGAGTCTTCGCCTCGAAGATCGCACGGCCGAGCGCTTCATCGTTGAAGCACCACAGATCCTCCATAGACCCTCCGCCGCGTGCGATGATGATCACCTCAATATCCTCACGTTCATCAAGAAGATTCAGCCCGCGGATCAGTTCAGCCGGAGCCTCTTTTCCCTGAACAGATGAAGGAGCAATCAGGATATCGTGGTTTGGATATCTGCGGCTGAGGACATTGATAATATCACGGATAACAGCACCTTTCGGCGATGTTACGACACCGATCCTCTTAGGAAGGTACGGAATCGGCTTCTTATGTGAATCATCGAAAAGGCCTTCTTTTGCCATTTTCTCTTTTAGTTTTTCGAACTCTTTGAATAATTCGCCCAGACCGTCTTCCTGCATAAAGTTGACATATACCTGGAACTTACCATCTACCGCATATATGCCGGCACGTCCGTAAATACGGACCTTCATGCCGTTTTCAGGGACAAAATCGATGTGGGAGAAGCTTCCCTTAAACATCACGCATGATACGGAACTGTTCTCATCTTTCAGCTGGAAATACGCATGTCCGGACGGATACCTCTTATATCCGGAGATCTCACCCTTGACGCATAACTGACAAAGCACACTGTCAGATCCTAACAGTGTGCTCACGTATGCATTTAATTCCGAGACGGAAAAAGCTGTCTGTTCCATTATTTTTCCAGATCTTTGCTGATCCTGCCGAGAATAGCGTTAATATAGCTCTTAGATTCTTCTGAACTGTACTTCTTGGCAAGAACTACAGCCTCATTGATGGAGACATTCATCGGAATATCTTCCACGTACATCATCTCGAATACCGCGATTCGGAGAAGCATAATGTCCACCTTCGGAAGACGGCTCAGTTTCCAGTCTTTGAGATACTTCGAGTACTCCGCATCAAGCTCGTCCTTCTTCTCATAGACACCATCAGTAATCAGGTTAAAATACGGCAGATCCTCATCATCGAGCGGATGCACTTCTAGATACAGTGCTTTTTGCTCAGAAACAGGCTCCTGTCTGAAATTCAGCTGATACAAAAATGCGAAAGACGCTTCACGCGCTTCTCTTCTACTCATCTATACCTCCCGGGCGGAAGGATCTTATCCATCCAGTCCTTAACTTTATCCTTATCTGAGAACAGCAACGCACCAACGACATAGCCGATCACAGTCAGGATGATGATAAACATAGTCTTAAGGAAGCCGAAGATCACCAAAAACAGCGCAAAGAAGAATGCGATCCCGGCGCCGATCTTGCCGGAATTCTTATCCTTCAGCATATCGAAGATTTTGACGAACAGGGCTCTCATGAATTAACGTTCCACCTTCGCAACTACAGGCTCGACACGGCTTACCTTGATAGAAACGCTTGCCACGGTAATACCTGTATAACGCTCGATATCTTTCTTAATGCGCTCCTGAATCTTTCCCATCGTAGACGGAACTTCAACGTTAGAATACAGGACCGCACTCATATAAACGCGGATCGCGTTATTCTTCGCGGACATAACGCGGGCACGTGCAGCCTTGATACCGACCTGTGCACTCTTTGCAGAGTTTAATGCAATACTCTCGATCGCGTCTACACCGATCTCGACAAAACCAATATCAGTCTGACGGATACGTGTCTTACTGAGTCTGCCGTTCAGGAGGCAGTAAGTAACAGTAACGACGCAGGAAATGAGGATCACCAGAAGTACGGCAAGATAGATATACTTCTTGACCGGATCAGTTACGATATTGGAAAGAGGAGAAAGAAGATCTGCGAAGATGCCGTCATCTGCCAGTGCATAAAGAAGAAGCAAAGAAAGTATCGCAAGGATCGTCGAATAAACGATCAGAACAAAACGAATAAGCCGGTTCATGAATTCTTTTCCTCCCTTAACACCACGCCGCAGACATGGACATTGACGGATTCGACCACAAGTCCCGTATATTTCTCGACGTCTTCCTTGACACGCTCCTGAATGGACCATGCCACCTCTGGAATAATCATACCATAATAGACGACCGGATAGACGGTTACCGAGACGAACCCTTCTTCATTCTCGGAAAACTCGACGCGCACACCTTTTCCTTCATGAACGAATCCCAGTGACTCCTTCAAGACGACAGGAACGGATGCCGTAAGACGAGCAACGCCCTCTGCACGCAGGGCGGCTTCTGCTGCATACTGTGCAACAAAGCCCTGCGACATCGAGCGTTCGCCTTTAATTGATTCCGATACGAGATTCTCACCCATATTGTGAATTTCCTCTCGAAGAATGATCAGAACGTGTGATTATGCACGCTCCAGATATTCACCTGTACGTGTATCTACACGGATAACTTCGTTCTGGTTAACGAAGAGCGGAACCTTAACTGTAGCACCAGTCTCAAGAGTAGCGATCTTGGTAGCGTTGTTTGTCGTATCACCACGAACACCGGGCTCGCACTCAGTGATCTCGAGTTCAACAACGATCGGAAGCTCAACACCGAAGATCTCACCCTTATAGGAAAGAACCTTACAGATCATCTCTTCCTTCAGGAAGCGGATGTTCTCACCGATGTTTTCCTTAGAAATCGGACGCTGCTCATATGTCTCCTGGTCCATGAAGTAGTAGAGATCACCGTCAGCGTAGATGTACTGCATGTCGTTTCTCTCCAGCTGAGCCTGCTCGAACTTCTCGTTCGGGTTGAAGCTGCGCTCAACAACAGAACCTGTCTTTACGTTCTTATATTTTGTACGTACGAAAGCGGCACCCTTACCAGGCTTTACATGCTGGAATTCCACAACCTGGAAAACCTGACCGTCCATCTCAAAGCACATACCGTTTCTAAAATCACCAGCGCTAATCATAAATGTTCCTCCGAAATATACACAAAATTATGTTATCCATTTTATTACGTTATAACAGTTTATATGAACATCTGCAAATCCGCAAGTGAAAAGAAAGACAAATCGTCAAATTTATATATTTTCTACAAATACCAGCGTTTTCCGATGCTTTTAACGATTTAAAAGCACTTCCGTCAGAGGTTCAGAAACGGCACACCTTTCGGATGATCCACTCGGGGAATCTCTTCAGGACAACGTAGAACACTTCTTTCTTAGCATAGCGTTCCACGAAAATACTGTAGATCCCGGCCTTATTCGCCGCTGCAATATCGGTAAACAGCTGGTCACCGATCATGATCGTGTTTTCTTTTCCAGCTCCGATCATGTCCATCGCCTTAAACACACCCGATGTTCCCGGCTTATTCGCATAGGAAACGCACGGGATCTTCAGCATATCTGCAATCTTCTTCGAGCGTTCGGATTTCGCATTAGAAACGAGACAGAGCGAGAAGCCTTCTTTCTGCATCTTCTCTACCATCTTATATGAATAGTCTACGGGTTCAGTGCAGTGATCCGGTGCCAGAGTATTATCGAAATCCAGAAGTGCGTAACGGTATCCCTTCCCGTAAAGCGAAGGGAAATCGATCTCACTGACTTTCTTGGCACATAGAGCCGGCCGGAATATATTCTTCATGCAAAAACCTCACTATTTAACACATGTAGCATACCAATCATGGTGAAAATGCGCAACCTTCGGTCTTTCTCTTGCGAAAAGCACTTATATAACTATATAATTACGGAAGATTATAAAGGAGGGTCAGGAAATCTCCTGAAGCATATATGAAAGTTACTAAGTTTGGTGGTTCATCCTGTGCAGACGCCACTCAGATCAAGAAGGTCTGCGACATTCTTTTAAGTGATCCGGAAAGACGTGTCATCGTTGTTTCCGCTCCCGGTAAGCGTTTCTCATCCGATATCAAGGTGACCGATCTTCTGATCGCACTGGCCAACGCGAAGATCTCCAACCAGTCCGGAGAGAAAGAACTTCAGGCTGTACTCGACCGTTTCTCTTCCATCTGTGAGGAACTCGAGATCCCGGAGTGCATGGAATCCATCAAGGAGAATATCGAGGAATCCGTTAAGCAGCCGGTCAAGAACGCATCTCTCTTTATGGATGCGACCAAAGCCCTCGGTGAGGACAGCTGCGCACGTCTTGTTGCTACTTATCTCACCAAGATCGGACACAAGGCTACATACTGCAACCCGAAGGTCGCAGGACTTCTTCTCGAGACAGAGAACGGCGGTCACGTTAAGGTTCTTCCTGAATCTTATGACAATCTTGCTGACCTTGCCCATCTTCGCGAGCTCTGTGTTTTCCCGGGCTTCTTCGGTTACTCCAAGGAAGGTGAGATCATCACATTCTCCCGTGGCGGTTCCGATATCACCGGCGCGATCCTTGCTGCAGCGCTTCATGCTTCTGTATATGAGAACTGGACTGATGTTGATAATGTATTTGCCGTTAACCCGAATCTTGTTAAAGATCCGTTCCCGGTCACCGAGATCACTTATGATGAAATGCGTGAGCTCGCATATGCCGGTTTCCAGGTTCTTCACGAAGAGGCCCTCTACCCTGCATTTGTCCGTGGCATTCCGGTAAACATCAAGAACACCAACAATCCGTCCGGCAAGGGCACCATGATCGTAAGCAAGCGTACACACTATGATTCACTTGTAACCGGTATTGCCGGCGAGAAGGGCTTCTGCGCACTGAACATGAGCAAGTACCTGATGAACCGTGAAGTCGGCTTCCTCGTAAAAGTACTCAGCATCATTGCTGACGAAGGTCTTTCTATCGAGCATATGCCTTCCGGAATCGATTCCGTCTCCATTATCCTGAGAGCAGCTGACTTCACACCTGAGAAGGAACGCCGCATCGTTCAGCGTATCAGCCTCGAACTAAATGTAGACAACATCTCCGTTAACCGTGATCTTGCGATCGTTATGATCGTCGGTGAAGCGATGGCAAACACCGTAGGTACTACAGCAAGAGCAGCCACTGCCCTTTCCAAGGCAGGTATCAACCTGGAGCTCATCAACCAGGGTGCTTCCGAGATCTCCGTCATGTTCGGTGTTCGCGAAGAATACTGCTCCTACGCAGTACGCACTCTCTACAAGGAGTTCTTCGGCTGATATTTTACACGACGCAAAAAGAAATCTCTCCGGTTTAACTTAACCGGAGAGATTTTTTTACTCTTCTAGCAAATTCTTCAAATACGCCGACCGTGCATCAAACAGGTATTTTCCGCTCATTTAGCATAAGATTCAGGCGGTTTTCGATGATAGCGATCACATCATCCATCGATTTATGGCCTTCGAAATATGCCGGAAGTTCTTCTTCCACAATTACAATAACAGATGAGTCGATATCCGGGAAAAGAACTGCATCTGAAATCTGATCGATATACCGGTCGATAATTCCTTCGGGAGCCTTCTCTCCATATATATTATTGTCATTGCAGTCTTTAAGAACATCCGTCAGGATATCCCTTTGCACACTTTTTAGAACGGGGTTTACTGACCAGAAAGTCTTCTGGGTCTCAGGAGACATCATCTTCATTACAAATCCCCATGCTCCGTCCCGAAGTTTACAGCATTTCGTAATACCGATACCGTTTCCCCAGATCGCTTCAGCATGCCCATCCGCAGAAGGCAGACCGATGATTGAAAAATTCTCATAATAGGGACCGCACATATGAACATAACTGCTGAAGTCGAAATTATACACTGTCTGGATCCTTTCAAGATGCCATTCTCCTGAAAAATCATACTGTTTTTTCTTATCCAGAGTAGAAGCATATTCCGCCGCCTTTATGAAATCGCCTGATTTCAGGTCGATTTTTCCTTCACCTGCATAGGAAAAACAGTCAGAATTCCTAATCAAAGTATCCATCAGATCAAGTTTTGTCTCTGCAAGATCCGTTCTTCCAGCATTATTCTCTTCGATGATCTTGTCATATTCTTCAAACTTCAGTCCATGCGCGCCATCAGAAATATAATCATTATGGATCAGAAGTGCGTTTATGTAGAAGCAATAATCCAAACGATAGTGCTTCCCGTCCCTTCCGTTCGGCTGGTGGATGAAATCCATGTAACTTCCGTCATTCAGACTCTTCTCAGATTCGATCCTGGAAGTAAGATCGATCAGATACTCCGAGGAATTAAGCTGTGCCATCTCATTCGTATAGAAAACAAGATCCGGTCCGCTGCCGTCACGTATATCCGACATCAGCATGGTAACGGCATCTGCGTCAAAAACATTACGAACAGAGAGGTCATCATCCTGCGAAGGATCGTCTTTTGCAGACATCTGCTTAACATAATACTTGGATTCCATCTCTAAGAAGAACGCATCAGATTCTCTGTTGAATTCATTAACAGCATTGATCTCAGAATCAAAGATATTATCAAAATATGCGACACTGAGAATCATTCTGCCGGCATTCGGATTACTCTCGGCCTTCTCAAAACAGATAATGCTTGGTTCTTCCCCGGGAATATATAGTACAGCTGATTTATCATCTGCCCGTACAATATCAACATCGTCACACATACCCAATCCTGCAAGATACGTATCGGACAGTTTCAGTAATTCCTTTTCAGTTCCGGTACTAAGATCGATCCCGGATATATTCACACCGGGTATAAAGCGAAAAGCACCGCCGCTTAAAAGACTCAGTTCAGATGAATCAATATTTACATCAACCTTCTGCATTTCAAGTGTATCCGGGTTCAGTGTGCAGTACTTTATTTTTTCCATACCATTTTCCTGAACAGAAGCAAAGAAAGCGATACGGTCTCCATCCTGAACAAGATCATATATACTTATTGAAGCTGCGCCATTTCCAAACGAAGGAACGAAAAAGTCGGATTTCCCGTTTTTATCCACACGGATCTCGCAAGTCTGATCGTCCCAAGGCCCTGAAGCCAGGAGATAAACCTGCTTATCACCGGTACCGATCACATCTATGATCTCCCCGTCTTTGCCGTTTTTAGTTTTACGGTTGATATCAAACGGATTTTTCAGAGTTCCCTTCTCAAAGTCGACTTCGTAACCACCGTATTTGTACTCATCCGCTTCAGAATCAAAATAATCAGCAAAGCAATAGAACTTCCCGTCAGACTTGTATAAAGCATTACATCCGGCCTCTGAAAGCCCGCTGTCATCAAAACAGACCTTACCCAGCAGTTCACCGGAATAAGAATAACGCATGAGAAGCGTGGTATAGTTTTTCTTTTCGCAATAGATCTGAAAACATAACACAAAAGACTCTTCATCCGTGGCGATAATCTTCTGGACCATAGTTGTCTTCTTATCGCCTATCGCCTGATTGATATCATCTTCCGTGATATTGATGATCTTATCGTTCCACCAGTCACTGTGTTTTGAGACAGTTCTCAAATTAGAAGATTTTTCCGACTTTTTCCCGCATGCGGACATACCAATCAGCATTACAACTGCAACAACTAAACAGAGTATTTTTTTCATACACCCTACCTCAATTCACATAAGGATCGAAACCCTATGTGCTACTTCATATTTCCCCATTATGAAGTGACCCATTTGCCATCTATTTTATTGTAGCATTTAAACCCGTGTTCACAGTTACAAAACACTCATAAATAACCTGTTTACGGTTCAAAAACAAGGAATTATTCCTGAAGAATCAAATTAAATTGCAAAAGAAAAGCTTTCATTGTGTTTCCAAATGGCATTCCCCTGAAAACACAAGAAAGCTTTTTCTCTGTTTTACAAATTATAAGGATCAGATCAGATCTGCAATATCCGGGTTTACACCAGTCAGACCAACATAAGCACCGCTCTTTGCCTCAGCAGATTCCTCATGAGCCAGGAGCCACTTATTGCAGGCTGTCATCCACTTATCTTCCTCATTGTAAGCGGTCAGCGCCGGAACAGCACCGTTTGTGCCCTTCGGGAGAGCAATAACGACCTTGAATCCTTCACCCTTCTTCGCAGAGCAGGGAGCATAGTGCAGGGATGTCTCATATACTTCAACAACCTGACCTTTTTCCGCCTTAAAAGCCATAACCTTGGATGTGTCGAGCTTACCGTCTACGATATCGTCAGCCTTTGCAAGAAGCAGGATAAAGTCTGTAGAACCGATATTAAGTTCGCTGTCACGATGATACTCGAGGCAGTTCAGCTTCGTATTGTGACCATTGCAGTATCCGAGCTGGATCGGCATTCCACCGTAAGCATTGTTCTGCAGTACTCCGAAAGCATCTGTGTACTCGAGATCAGCACAGCTCATCACGTACTCAACACCATCAGGGAGAGGTGTCTTCTCATCGAGAGCCTTGATCAGGCCGGATACATCGTAACCTGTCAGAACCTTACCGTAAGGAGCAAATTCTTTATCCAGAACGCTATAAATTTTCATGTCTTGATCCTCCTTAGAGAAATATTTACGCTCCTTCTATTGTACATAAAAGGAGCGTAAAATGAAATGCTTTTCCGAAATCGATTTCGTTATTTATTTCGCATTATAATCAGACGTTTGCGAGAGCCTGTTCGATATCCGCGATAATGTCTTCCTTGTTCTCAATGCCGGTAGAGAAACGGATAAGATCCGGACTTACACCAGCAGCCTTAAGCTCCTCATCGTTCATCTGGCGGTGTGTATGGGAAGCCGGGTGCAGTACGCAGGTTCTGCAGTCAGCAACATGCGTGCAGATCGCAGCAAGTTTCAGAGAATCCATGAACTTAACACAGGCTTCTCTACCACCCTTTACACCGAAGGACAGAACACCACAGGTACCGTTCGGGCAGTACTTCTTTGCCTTCTCATATTCTTTGTCGCCCGGAAGACCCGGATAGGATACCCAGGCAATCTTCGGATGATTCTGCAGATACTCAGCAACTGCCAGAGCATTCTCACAGTGACGCGGCATACGAAGGTGCAGTGTCTCCAGGCCGATATTCAGAAGGAAAGCGTTCATCGGACCCGGGATAGATCCGAGGTCACGCATCAGCTGGGCAACCGCCTTCATAATGAAAGCAGACTTACCGAAGCGGCCTGTATAAGATACTCCGTGATAGGTCTCATCCGGCTCAACGAGTCCGGCAAATCTCTCCGGATACTTAGTCCAGTCAAAGGTACCTGCATCTACGATACAGCCGCCTACGGATGTCGCGTGACCATCCATGTACTTTGTTGTAGAGTGGATAACAATATCTGCGCCCCACTCGATCGGACGGCAGTTGATCGGAGTTGCGAATGTGTTATCGATCATGAACGGCAGACCATTCTTATGAGCTGTATTAGCAAAAGTCTCAATATCAAGAACATTCAGAGCCGGGTTAGCGATCGTCTCACCGAAAACGAGCTTAGTATTCGGCTGGATGGCTGCTTCGATCTCCGCTTCAGTTGCATCCGGAGAAACGAAAGTAGCATCGATACCCATTTTCTTGATCGTATGAGCAAAGAGATTATATGTGCCGCCATAAAGTGCGGAAGAACATACAATGTGATCACCTGCGGAGCAGAGATTAAAGATCGAATAGAAGTTAGCTGCCTGACCGGAAGAAGTAAGCATTGCAGCTACACCGCCTTCAAGCATACAGATCTTAGCAGCAACGAGGTCACTGGTCGGATTTGCAAGACGTGTATAGAAATAACCGCTTTCTTCGAGGTCGAAAAGACGGCCCATCTGCTCGGTTGAAGAATACTTCCATGTCGTACTCTGAACGATCGGCATGACTCTTGATTCACCGTTCTTCGGCTGATACGCTCCCTGTACACAATTAGTTTCAATACTGAATTTGTTATCCATTCAAACTTCCTCCTTACAAAACGGCAATTTCTTGCGTTACAAGTCTAAATTATAGCACATTCTATTATAGGAGACAGTCTTTGTTTTTCGAAAAAGAAAAAGACCATCTAATTAGATGGTCTTTTCTGGTGCACCTTCAGGGACTCGAACCCTGGGCCCACTGATTAAGAGTCAGTTGCTCTACCAACTGAGCTAAAGGTACATATCCGCGTTCAAGGTTTTCCTTAGCGAACGTTGATTATTATAACGATGATAATTCACTCTGTCAACACATTTTTTTAATTCATTGCGAATCTTCTTCAACAATCTCTTTTTGCTTCTTGCTGAGACATTCATCAAGATCCTTTTGATTGACTGTTCCCTCTGATACAAGCACGGCTCCGGTACTGCTCATCAAAGAATACTCAGCAACAGGATCTAAGTATATCAGCTTCCACATATAGTCATCCTTATTGCATACTTTTACAAAATCGGGGGTTGCGACGCATACCCAGTCGCCATCACCGTTATCGTGGAAACTGAAATATCCGGAATAGATGGTTTTTTCCGTAAATTCACCTTCATTAATCCTGCGCAGGGCTTCCAGAAGGATATTATTGACCATATTGGCATATGCATCAATTGCTGCCTGGGAATTATAGCCGTTCACCTGTGCAAGAACCCACTCCCTGCTGACCTCAAGCATGAAATCTTCATCCGCAAGCACAAGATCAACACAGGCTTTTACGTTCGGAATCCTGCAAGTCACATCAAGATCGCATTCCGTATAACCCTTGGAAGAAAGCGCACCGAAGTTATAATCCATATTTGTGAAAAGAGTAGTAAAGATCTCCACATAACAGGCAAATATCGGTGCAAGGAAATCCCCGGAACTAATTCTGAACTTCTCCATTACAGAAGTCGGATCTCCGGTCTGAAGAACTTTCATATACTCTTCTGAAATGTCTTTGAATTCCTTACTCTTTCCGGATTCCTCTGTCGTTTCCGCAGTGGATTCATTCGGATCCACGGTATCCAGAGGATGTCTGTAGGTTGTTTCAGATACTTCTGAAGTTTCCGGATCGGAAACAGAACTGTCCGTGGTTGTTCTGGACGGAAGTGATCCCAAAGAACAAGAAGACGAAACCAGTAAAATCGCAAGCAATACCGATGCGATCATCACAGATGTCCGTCTTCTCATCTTCATAGATTTCATTTCTCAGCCGTAGATATACTCTTCGCCGTTTGCACGGATCACTACCTGATTCTCCGATTCTTCCGGAAGAGCCTCGACATGACCAACAACACGTGCATCAATGTTGTACTTGCCTGCGATATCGATAATACCCTGGGCAACAGCCTCATCACAGTAGAACTCGATTCTGTGGCCGCAGTTGAATACCTGGTACATCTCCTTCATCGGGATCTCACCGGATTCGTAGATCGCCTGGAAGATCGGCGGGAGATTAAAAAGATTATCCTTAATAATGCGGATGTTTTTTCCGAAATCACGGCACTTTGCCTGTCCGCCGCCGGTGCAGTGAATAATGCCTGAGATGGAAGATCTGTATGCATCAAGAACATCACGGATAACCGGAAGGAATGTTCTCGTCGGGGAAAGGATCGCCTCGGCAACCGTCTGCTCACTGTTCGGGAGCTTGTCCGTCAGACGGAACTTGCCGCAGTAAACCTTATCCTCAGGAATCGTCTCGGAAACAGATTCCGGATACTCCTTGAGGTAATCCTTGCAAAGGAGCATATGACGTGCAGCGGTAAGACCGTTACTGGAAATACCGGAATTATACGAATCTTCGTAAGTTGCCTGACCAAAGGAAGCAATACCGACAATTACATGACCGGGCTTGATATTCGCAGCATTTACGACATTCTTCTTAGCAACACGGGTAACGAGTGTTGAGTCGACGATCAGGGTTCTGACGAGGTCACCGACATCCGCCGTTTCACCGCCGCACATGGAAATATCGAATCCCATGCCCTGAAGCTTGGCAACGATATCATTATAACCTTCGATAACAGCAGCGATGCACTTGCCGTCAACACGGTGCGCATTACGTCCGATCGTATTTGAAAGAGAAAGCTTCTCAAGAGCACCTACACAAGCAAGGTCATCGGTATTCATTACCAGAGAGTCCTGCGCGATTCCGCGGAACCACTTCAGGTCACCTGTCTCGCGATATGCAATATATGCGACGGAAGACTTTGTGCCTGCACCATCCGCATGGATCGCTGTACAATAATCCGGATCACCGGCAAGATCATCGATCAGCTTACAGAAAGCGCCCGGAAAAGCACCTTTGTCCTGGTTAGCTACTGCCTTCTTTACATCATCCTTCGTTGGAGAAACTCCTCGACTCAAATACGATTCTGCCATGTGTTCATCCTTCTTTCTCTTATTTCGACATCACTGCAGCGCAGTGATGTGTTCCTCAAATAACATTTTCCGAGTTGAACCTGTAAGCCGGGTTCTGTCGCAGATGATCATCTATCTAGACCGGAAATCTCGTTCCGGCTCAAGCCGCCTCCTCAAGACCTGCGGACCACAGTAATGTCTTTCCATGGCGTTGCTCCGGGTGGGGTTTACAAGGCCGGTACGTTACCGCACCGCCGGTGAGCTCTTACCTCGCCTTTTCATCCTTACCGATTCCCGAAGGAACAGGCGGTTTTCTTTTCTGTTGCACTTTCCTTAAAGTTACCTTCACCGGGAACTGCCCGGCACCCTTGTCCTATGGAGCCCGGACTTTCCTCACGCACGGCCTTTCGGCAACCTGTGCCCGCGATCATCCGGTCCAGCTCAGAAAACATATACATTATAATCGAACAAGGTGTAATCTTCTAGCAATTTTGTCACCATTTGTGCCCGTTATATACGGAAACAGGTAAATTCGGCAATATGTTCAAAAGCTGTTCTTTCAAACTCGGAAGCACTATGCGTTCTGTGACTTCATGGCCTGCGGCAATGACTGCTATACCGGATTCTTCGAGGTCGATCATGTTGTGATGCTTCATCTCTCCGGTTACGACCACATCGACACGATAAGACTTAAGAACAGGGATCGATTCTTCTTCAAAAGCACCGCCCTGCACAAAGACACGGGATACTTCCTTATCTTCGTCCGTGTTGAGGATCAGACCACTTGCAGCGAGTTTTTCCTTTACCATATCAGCAAATCCGAAAAGAGATACGGAAGACTGTCCGACACTTCCGCACAATCCGACTTCCACATCCTCAAGGCTGATCTGCATCACAAGTCCCAGAGCCGTAGCCAGCGCATGGTTGACGCCATTTGGTGCTTTATCCAGATTCGTGTGCGCCGAATAAAGCTGAATATCGTTCTTGATGAGTTTTCGGACATTGGCTCCCCTCGGAGTCTGGTAATCGACTGATGTTAACGGTTCGAAGAACAACGGATGATGCGTAATGATCATATTCGCACCGCAATTAAGCGCCTCATCGATCGCCTGCGACTGCGCATCCAGGGCAAGAAGCACGCCCTTCACCTGAGAATTCGTGTCACCGATCATAAGACCGATACGGTCCCATTCACAGGCCAGTTCCGTTGGAGCGATCTTCTCCATTGCCGAAATGACGTCTTTTACATAGTAATCACTCATAAGTATTTCTCCCAGTTCTTAAGAATCTCCGCACATAACGGATCTCCCAGTGCTTTTTTCGTAAAAAGCATCTTCTCATGTGCGATATATTCGCTGTAGTATTCGGGACGGTTCCGTAATATCACCGGTCCCAGAAACTTTTCTTCATCAGTTAACGTATATTCTTTACCTGTGTACTCAGCCAGGATCACTATGTAGAAGAAATGTCCCTTTTCCATAGCAATCTTCTCATCCAGTATAGCAAAACCATTCTCACATAAGAACGACCGCACTTCATAGAACGATCTCTGCGGCTGAAGTACAAATTTCATTCCGGATGGAATCTTCGATTCCCCGGCATTGGAAAGGATCTTACAGATCTCCAGACCGCCCATTCCGGCGATCACGGCCGTCATATCTTCTTTAAGATCCACACCTGAAAGACCGTCGGTCACTTTTACTTCGCATCTGTCCTTATAATCCAAAAGACGTTCACGGGTCCTCTCGGCCGGAAGAGCATGGATATCCGTCGCAATGACAAATCTGCATCGGTTAGATGATAAACAGAATTCACTGAGTTTCCCGTGATCAGATCCGACATCGACGATAGTATCACTTACGGGGATCATATCGGTTATGGTACTTAAACGGGGTGATAAACTGATGTTCTCCTCCATTACCGTTTCCCCATTTTCTTCTTCAATTCAGAAAGATATGCAAGCGTAGATCTCAGAAGTCTCTCTGTCGCATCACGGTCAGATCCTTCCGGCATCGTATCAAGTCTCTTCGCCAGAAGATCTTTCTGCTTGGTATATACAGACATTCTCACACGGTAAAGATAATCTTTCGTGAAGTTCATCAGCGATTCCAGATCATCGCCGTATTTAACGCTCATAAGCGCCTCGGATAACGTATCTCTTGCCGGACGCTGGTTCAGGATCAGATTGTCTCCTGCCAGAAGAAGACCGTTTGCGTCCAGTTTGCCTTCTTTCAGAACGGGCAGGACCTGCTTGACGATCGTTCGCATAGATCCCATGGAAAAATCCGTCTCCAGCGGTTCTTCACCGAATTTAGCGACAAACGTACTGTACTCGGCACCGAGCGTCGCAAGAAGGCAGATAAGCACAAGTTCATCACGCGATGCTGTCTCTCCGAGCTGTTTCTCGGGAAGGAGCGCATTCTGCTTTTCCACGACACGTTTCGAATTGTTTATCTTCTCTTCATGACTCTGAGAAGATTTCTTCCCTGCTTCGGACATGACAGACTGAGCGGAAACGCCGAGGATCTGGGCAGCCTTATAAGCAGCTCTTTCACGGAGGATCATGTTATCCTCCCAGGAAAGATATGTGGAGATCAGCTGCTGGAAGACGACAGGATCAAATCTTCCGCTCTCCATGCTCTGATGATGTGCGGAATCCACGAGATAATCGAGTACAGGCACAGCCTGATCAACAACTTTGGCAAATTCTTCCTTTCCGAACTCACGGATAAACTCATCCGGATCTTTACCGTTCGGAACTTTAGCGACTCTGACCTGAGTCGTCATACCAGTATGCTTCTTTTTCCGCTCCATAAGCATCTTAAGGCCACGAACGGCAGCGTTCTGACCGGCACGGTCAGAATCATAGAAAAGCACTACTTCTTCACAATAACGTTCCAGAAGATCGAGCTGCCTTTCCGTCAAAGCAGTTCCCAGTGAAGCGACTGCATTCGTCACACCGGCCTGATGCATGGAGATAACATCCATGTAGCCCTCAACAACAATGATCTGCTTCATCTTGGCCTGTTTTGCAAAATTCAGCGCATACAGGTTTCTCTGTTTGGAGTATACGGGTGTTTCCGGAGAATTGACATACTTCGGCTGGCCGTCACCTATGATACGGCCTCCGAAAGCGATCAGTTCTCCCATCGCGTTAAAGATCGGGAACATCAGTCGTCCGCGGAACAGGTCAAATGTCTTTCCGTTCTTCGTAACGAAAAGACCGGATTTCTGGATCTCATTCTGACTGAATCCCTTGCTGACGAGATGATTATAAAGACCGCTCCACTCATTCGGAGCATATCCCAGACCAAACTTCGTTGCCGTAGCCGGCGCGATCGCACGCTTCTGGAGATACTTTCTGGCTTCTTCGCCTTTTTCGGACTTGAAGCTCTTATAATAATAGCGAGCAGCCTCAAGAAGCACCAATTTCAGGCGCTTCCGAAGCTGCTCTTCTTTTCTGTAATTCGCGTCATCCGGCTCAGGAATCGTCACACCGGACTTCTCGGCGAGGAATTTAAGCGCCTCAAAGTATGACAGATGCTCGATCTCCATAATAAAGTTGACGACATTGCCGCCCTTATGGCATCCGAAACAGTAATAAATCTGCTTATTTACGGATACGGAGAATGACGGCGTATCTTCTGAATGAAACGGACAGAGCCCGAACATATTCTGTCCGGAGCTCTTCGTAAACTGCACATACTGACCTACGACCGAAACGATGTCGCTTCGGGAAATGATTTCTTCCACTACTTCATTGGGTATTCCGCCGCGGCCGTTGCTCATGTATTATGTCCTTTATTCTTTGATTTCGCCGAGATCAGTTTCTTCCTTTACTGTTTCTGCTGCAGGAGCTTCTTCTGTTTCCGCTTTCTCTTTCTTTTTCAGAACAATCTTGTCGGATTTCTTCTCTTCCTTAGAATCAGCTGTCTTTGCTGCTTCCGGCTTTGCATCTCTGGAAACGACCGTATTGATCGCATTCTTCTTGAATGTAACCAGAGTATTTGCTGCAGAAGTCATGATCGTGACCTCATCATCACGGATATTGGCAACCTTACCGACCAGACCGCCGATCGTGATAACTGTATCACCCGGACGCATCTTATCGACCTTGGCACGAAGTTCCTTCTCTTTCTTTCTCTGCGGACGCAGAGCGATCACATACCACAGAATAATAAATACTGCGAAAATCGCTACCATGATGAGCGCACTTCCGCCACCACCTGCCTGTGCATCTGCCGTACCGGCGTCTAATAAATAACGAACCATTTAATCTATCCTCCCGTTTCTATTTCCGTATCGTTATTGGTTAATCGTTTCCGATCATTTTCTGCATATCATACATTCCCGGTGCTTTGCCGAGCATATACTTCGCAGCGGTTACCGCACCTCTGGCAAAAACACTTCTGGTCTGCGCACTGTGGGAGATCGTCAGGATCTCTTCGCCACCGACGAACATGACCTTATGCTCACCGACAATATTGCCTCCGCGGATAGAATGGATACCAAGCTCCTTCTTCTCACGCTTCTGACGTCTGGACTGGCGCTCATAGACATACTCGAGCTGACCATTAAGAGTATCATTCATGGCATCAGCGATCATCAGAGCTGTTCCGGACGGAGCATCCAGTTTCTGGTTGTGATGCTCTTCCACAAGTTCAATATCAAAATCCGGATACAGCTGCGCTGCCGCCTTCTTGACCAGATTGATCAGCACATTGATGCCGAGGGACATGTTTCCCGAATAAAAAACGCCGACCTTCTCGGAAAGTGCTTTCAGATCTGCCTTCTGCTCCTCGGAAAGGCCTGTCGTACACATAACGATCGGTTTTCCGTTCACTTCAGCAAACTTTGTGATTCCCGCAAAAGCACTGACATGGGAAAAATCGATGATTACATCAAACTCTTCCTTGCACTCCATCGGATCCTTATAGATCGGGAACTTCGACAGAGGATTCTCAACAACATCAGAACCGGCTACGATCACGCAGTCATCATATCCATCGACCATCTCCGTGATCACGCGGCCCATACGGCCCATACAGCCGCTCAAAAAGATTCTTGTTTCAGACATAGTCGTACTCCTTACTTGTTTCCGTGGAAGGAGAGATCATACTTGGCAAGTGTTTCCGCAAGCTTCTCTCTTCCCTCGGCGCTCATCTCACAGAGCGGCATACGGCACTGGCCGATATCCCAGCCGAGAATATTAAGAGCTTCCTTGACCGGAATCGGATTCACATCAGAGAAAAGTGCTTTTACCAGAGGAATGATATCCGCCTGAGTCTTCGCTGCACCTGCAACATCACCATTGAGGAATGCCATAACCATGTCATGCATCGTCTCAGGAACAATGTGCGCTGCAACGGAAATAACGCCCTTACCGCCCATAGAAAGAAGCGGAACGACCAGACCGTCCTCACCGGAATAAAGGATCAGGTCATCGCCACAAAGGCTTACCGTCTCCGGAACCTGATTCATGTTACATTCCTTCACGCCAACGATATTCTCAATCTCAGAAAGTCTCTTATATGTTGCAGGAGCAATATTCAGATTCGTTCTGGACGGAACGTTATAAACGATGATCGGAAGATCCGTCACCTCGGCGGTAGCCTTGAAATGACGATAGATACCTTCCTGGGATGTCTTATTGTAATAAGGTGTAACGGTCAGAAGAGCATCTGCTCCGATTGCTGTAGCTTCTCTTGCCAGCTTGATACCATGTGCCGTATCGTTACTGCCTGTACCGGCGATAACCGGAACACGTCCATCCACATACTCAACAACTGTACGGATCGTGGCAAGGTGTTCTTCATCCGGCATGGTAGCCGCTTCACCTGTGGTTGCTGCTACCAGGATCGCATCTGTCTTATGTGCTAAATGGAAGTCAATAAGAGCCTTGAGTTTTTTAGTATCGACACCTCCTTCGTTAAAAGGTGTGACCAGCGCTACAGCTGAACCGACAAAAACGGGCTTCTTCATAACTCATGCCTCCATTTCTTTTGATATTTCAGTGATTTCCGAACGCGCAAAACCGCGGGGAAACCTCATAAAATCATACCACCTACTATACACGAACGTCAATTGCTATTATAATGTTAGGCTATGAAAACAAGTGATTTTTACTACGACCTGCCGGAAGAACTCATAGCCCAGCATCCTCTGTCCGACCGTTCCAGTTCACGTCTGATGACACTTGACGGAGCGACCGGTGATGTTTCGCATATGCATTTTTCCGATCTGCCGACCCTTCTTAAGAAGGGCGACGTACTCGTCATCAATAATACCAAGGTCATTCCGGCCCGTCTTCTCGGTTCGAGAAGCGATACGGGAACGGCCATCGAACTTCTTCTTCTGAAGCGCATCGATGAGAACCACTGGGAGACTCTTGCCCGTCCCGGAAAGAAGATCAGACCCGGAAAACGTATGACCTTTCTCCCCGGCAAACTTGAGGCTGAATGCGAAGAGGTCCTTGAGGACGGTAACCGCATCATCCGCTTCGATTTTAACGGCATCTGGGAAGAGATCCTGGATGAAGCAGGCACCATGCCGCTTCCGCCTTACATTCATGAGCAGCTCAAAGACCAGAACAGATATCAGACCGTCTATGCCAGGGAGACCGGTTCTGCCGCCGCTCCGACCGCAGGTCTTCACTTCACGCCCGAGCTTCTGGATACACTCCGCAATATGGGCGTCGAAATCGCCGAAGTCACACTCCATGTCGGTCTTGGAACATTCCGTCCGGTAAAGGTCGAAGATATTTCCGAGCATCACATGCACAGCGAATGGTATGAGATGGACGAAAAGGCTTCTTCCATCATCCGCAGAGCAAGAAAAGAAGGACGCCGCGTGATTGCAGTCGGCACGACCAGCTGCCGCACGCTTGAGACGATTGCAGCCAAGGATCCGGGCATGCACCCGAGTTCCGGCTGGACGGATATCTTCATCTACCCCGGTGTATCGTTCAACTGCATCGACGGGCTGATCACGAATTTCCATCTGCCGGAATCCACATTGATCATGCTTGTTTCCGCATTTGCCGGAAAAGAACATGTCCTGAACGCATACAAAACAGCTGTTTCAGAGAAATACCGGTTCTTCAGTTTCGGAGATGCTATGTTCATCACCCCTGAAAAGCCTCGTAATAAGAGTCCTCTGGAGGATCAAGAATGAGTAAATACCCTGTGTACTATGAACATATTCATACCTGTAAGCAGTCCGGTGCCAGACTCGGCAGAGTCCATACACCGCACGGTTCCTTTGACACGCCTGTCTTTATGCCTGTCGGCACACAGGCTACGATCAAGGGTATGTCTCCTGACGAAGTGGAAAGCATGGGTGCACGGATCATTCTCTCCAACACTTATCATCTCTGGATGCGTCCGGGAAACGAAATCGTGAAGAAGGCCGGCGGTCTTCACAAGTTTATGAACTGGAAACACTCTATCCTTACAGACAGCGGTGGATTCCAGGTCTTCTCTCTTGCCCGTCCGAAAGACATCAAGGAGGAAGGCGTACACTTCAAGTCCCATATCGACGGATCCGCGCATCTTCTGACGCCGGAACTCTCGATGCATATCCAGAACGATCTCGGATCGGACATCATCATGGCATTCGATGAGTGCTGTGCATGGCCAAGCGAGCACAAATACGCGAAGCAGTCACTGGAAAGAACCACCCGCTGGCTCGAAAGATGCATTAAAGCGCACGAAAGACCTGACGAACAGGCCCTTTTCGGAATAATTCAGGGTTCCTGCTACGCTGATCTCCGTAAGCAGAGCGCGAAAGAGATCACTTCTTTCGACCTTCCGGGATATGCAATTGGCGGTCTCTCTGTCGGCGAGCCTGCAGAACTGATGTATGAAATGCTCGAGGAAACCGTTCCTCTCATGCCGGAAGACAAGCCGCGTTATCTTATGGGCGTCGGCACACCTGATTATCTGATCGAGGGCGCAATCCGCGGAATCGATATGTTTGACTGCGTACTTCCTACGCGCATCGGCAGAAACGGTACGGTATTAACTCACGATGGACGTCTTATTGTCCGTGATAAGAAGAGCGCTGAAGACTTCCGCCCGATCGAGGAAGGATGTACCTGTTACGCATGCCAGAACTATAGCCGTGCATATATCCGTCACCTGCTGAAAGCTGGCGAGATGTTTGGATTAAGACTTTGCTCCTGGCATAACATCCACTTCCTTCTGCATCTCATGGAAGATGTAAGAAAGGCGATCGCTGAGGACCGCCTTCTGGATTTCCGTGATGAGTTTTTCGAAAGGTATTATCGTAAGTAATTCTTTTACATCGCCAGCATAGTCTTCACTGTCATGGTAAAATCAAGAGTGATCCTCTCCAGATCCGCTTTATCGCCACAAATTGCGACAACGCAGTAATAGTTACCGTTGAGATTTATCACACATGCCGTACAGTTCAGCGTCTTTGATCCATCATCGATCTTAGAAAGCGTGTAATTGCGGATGCGCATCTCAAGTGAGGTATTGATCGTTGGTGTAACGGAAGTATAACCTCCGAACTTATATGCAGAGCCCAGCGCCTGTTCGGTAGCGGTACAAGCCGTCGTGATCGAACTCTGCGATCCAAGAGGAAGGATAAAGATCTTACTGTCCGAATCAGTTGTATTCAACGTAACCAGCTCCAGGGTTGCAGAGTTTCCGAGTTTTCCGTCAGTTACCGAAGAAATAGACGTTGTATCGTAAATAAACGAAGGCTTATCCTCTTGCTCAAAGAACACATACGAACTCGGATGACTCGTTTTTTCACGAACGCTCATCATGATGTCAGAAATGATCTCGCAGTCTTCCTGGGAATACATGCCGTAATCATCTACAGGCATGAACCCGAAATAAAGGAAAATACCCTTATCCTCTTTTCGCTCTGCTGCAAGTATCGTAGCATCAAGACGCTTCCCGCCCTTATTGACCGATCCGCTGTATTCGAGAACACAGGCATCATTAAATACATGCGTATACAGATAATCCGGATAAAGCTCAATGTCAGTTAATCCGAGACGGCCGCTCATATATGCGGGCAGCACTTTTTCGCTTTGAGCAACGAAGTCCGTCAGGTCATCAAGACGGATATCCTCATATCCGGAAATGACGTCAGTATAGATATAAAGACTCTTCGCCGAATCTTCAAGGCAGAAAAGACCATTGTCATTTGTGAGGACAAACTCATTCGGAGCAGACAGGGAAAAGAGCCTTGTCTCATCTTCATAGAGTACCTGATCCTGCTGATACGAAATCTTCGGATCCGGCAGCGTCGGAGCATCTGTCTCAGTAGTAGTAGGCTTAGCTGTTGTTGTTTCCTCTCCCCACTCGTAGTTTTTAACAATATAAACACCAACCGCTGTACCGATTCCTGCTAATGCGATCAAACCGGCAACAATATATGTCAGCGGGCGTTTCCATATGCTCTTCTTAACTTTCTGCGGTTTAGCGATCTGCGCCTGTGGGATCTGCCACTGAGGAACCTGAACCTGTGGCCCGCGCATCTGGGGAGCCTGCATCTGAGGCTGCTGAACAGGAACCCGTCCCTGTGGCATCGGCGCACGACCACCATTCGCAAGAACCGATGGAGAAAGCACTTTCTGAGGTGTGTATGCCGGAGCCGTATTTGACTGGTCCATCGCAACAGTTTTGCCACCGACCATCTGTTCATTGCCGAATCCGGTCGAGGCCGTGGGCAGAGGTTCCGTGGAAACACCCGAAGACGAAGCAGCTGATGCTGCAGTATTGGCTGATGCGGGATACGTGGAAACAGGAGCTGCCGGCGCACTTGAAGCAGTTCCGGAAAGTGCGGCGCCGAAAGACTTCATGTCCGCAAAACGCCCGGAAGCATTAACCGACAGTGCTTTCATAATCGCATCGCTTGCATACTGAGGCATCTGAACGCCCAGCTGGATCGGCGGAACCATGGTATCTTCATGGACTCGTTCAATAGCATCCGGCGGCATAACTCCGGTCAATATCAGGTACATCGTTGCCGCAAGAGCATATTCATCCGACCAAGGGCCCTGATTTCCATGTTTTCTGTATTGCTCTTCCGGTGCAAATCCATGCTTTAAGATAATCGATTTACTTTTCTCTGTATCGATTGCAAGGCGGGCTGCACCGAAATCCAGAAGACGGGTCGAACCGTTCTTCATAACGACAATATTATCCGGACTGATATCTCTGTGCAGAAGATTATGCGCATGTACATGATCAAGAGATTCGATGATCGGGAGCAATAGACGCAAAGTTTCCTGGAATGAAAGCTTTCCGCCCTTCTGCTGAGTATACTTCATCAGATCGACGCCTTCGATATACTCCATAACAAAGTACGCCGTATTATTTTCACGGAAATAGTCGTGAACAGTAACAATATTCGGGACATCGCGGAGCTTGGCAAGAAGACGCGCTTCCTCAAGGAATTTACTTGCGCCGGAATCGAACTTCGTCTGCTCATCCGGCGAACTAACTGTCATCGTGTAGTGATCGGAATCACGGAGCGCGATACCGGAAGGCAGGAACTCCTTAACCGCTACGCTGATCTCAAGCGTCATATCAAATGCAAGATACGTAACGCCAAAACCGCCGACACCCAGCACGCGGCCGGTAAGATAACGTCCGTTGAGGATCGTACCGATCGGCAGCGCTACATAGGGATGCTTCGCAGTTAAAAGATCAAAACCGCAATGGGGACATGGTCCCTTCCCATCGTGTTCACCAAAACATCCGAAACAAACCTTACTCGTATCCATAGGATTATCCTGCCACCTTCATATAAGTGACCAAAGTAAGGTTATCCCCTCTCAGTCGGCTTCTCTGAACAGCACGAAGGATCATCTTCTGTGCCCAGTCCTTCGCGTTGAAAGACTTATGAATATCGATCAGCATCTCGGTTTCATATACATTCTCCCAGAAGCCATCCGTACAAACGATGATGCCATCACCGGAAGAAAGATCAAAACTGTCATTATGCGGTTCGACGGTTTCCTGCTGTCCGATACATACTGACATGCCCGTACGTCCCTCCTGCTCACGGATCGACTCATACGGAAAATCACCGCGTTCGAAGGCACGATACGTCGGCGTATCATCAACAGAATGATGAACGAGTTTTCCACCGGAGAAGTGGTAGATACGCGAGTCTCCTACATTCGCCCATTCACAGCGGTTGTCGCGGATCCGTACGGCACAGATCGTCGCGCCGGCACGACGGAGTTCCACATTATCGAATTGAAGCTCACGGAACTTCGAATTTGCTATAACGCAGCACTCAGCCGGTGCTTTTCCCTCGAGAAAAGCACCCAGTGCCTTTTCAGATATGATCTGTGCAGCCTGTTCTCCGTTCGGAAGGCCATTCAGGCCGTCACAAACCACGATCAGCACCTGGTCATCGTGTTCAATGACCTGTGCATGATCGCAATTCGGTTCATGACCGCCAACATTTGTGTAAAGATAATGATCCATTATTCTCTCACTACCATAAATGCATTCGCTTTATCTGCCAGTGCGAATGTGGAACCGGGCTCCAGAGTCTCCGGAACGCCCTTTGTCAGTTTACGTCCGTCACGCAGATATGTTCCGTATGTCGAGCCGTTATCCGTAAGAACAAAGGTCTTTGTTCTCATATCAAAATAGATCGAGCAGTGGTTCGAGCTGATACCGGGAGTCTCTTCCGGGAAAACGATCGTGCAGGATCTCTGATCACGTCCGATCGTCATAGTCTGCTTAGTTACCTCATAACGTCTGCCGGCGAATACGCCCTGAACACATACAAGGTAGGATTTCAGGCCATCGTCCTGCTCTCCGCCGCCGTTGCGTACAAAGAGTACGAGGAGAAGACCGATCACACATACAGCAGCCGCTGCACCGAAGATGATCATCATCAAACGGTAGTTGTCGACCTCACCCTGTCTCTTATCCTTACGCTCGGCAAAATCAGTTTTTTCTGCCTCAAGACCGGAAACCTCTTCCTCGATTTCAGAGACTTCGGATTCCAGATTGCTGATAATACCCTGCTGCTTCTCGTTAAATGCAGCTTCATCTGTAGAAATATAATCCTGGATGTTGTCCTTGATATCCTGATCAGTGATATACGGGATATTATTCTGGTCAAGGATCTCCATGATCGAGTGGGAATGAATTGCGAAGTTAACATTTTCACTGTTCTTATGGATCAGTGTGTTCATGCCGATTACATAACCGTTCTCGTCGAACAGAGGTCCGCCGGAGTTACCGTGGGAAATAAAAGAGTCATGCTGGAATGTATGGTAACCAACGCCATTCGGAACAACGTCAACCTTCGAAATAACACCACTGGTTACGGTCTGGCTGGCAATGTCATAAGGCATATTCGGGTCAATGTCACGGGACTTATCCGGATAACCGATCGCCGTACACTTCTCACCTGTCTCAACTGTATCCGAATCACGGAGAACAGCTGCTTTACGGGCATCAACCGGCTCAGCGACCTTCAGGATCGCCATATCCATGTTGTAATCAAATTCATAGAAAACTACTTCGGCATCAACCGTTTCTCTGTTTTCAAGATAAACGACTGTCTTATAACCCGGCTGGTCATATCCCTCCACAACATGACCATTTGTGACAAAATACTCAACTTTGCCATCAAGAGTCGAAGCTAACGCATAAGAGGAACCGAGTCCGCCGGAACCTGTAGCAGTATCATAGCAAATAACGCAGGCTACCGACTGCTGATTCTGGGAAGGAGTAAAGCGGACCATATAATCCTTCTCATTAAACTGGAACTTCTCATTCTTCGCTTTATCCAGTTCGGCTTTCTTGGCCTGAAGTCTGATCATCGCTTCCTGGAGTTCAGCTTCAGTATCCTGATAATTCTGATCAGCAACCTTTACGTTCTTCTTGGACTGATCCCACTGGGTGTAGGAAAAGACAGACATACCGCCGCAGGCGAGAATCGCAACAGCGAGAATAATTGAGAACGTAATCTTCAACTTTTTACTCATATCATTATCCTCCTATTTTGTGCACCGCAAAAACAATTGCCGTGTAGTTATCCTGAAACCTCTTATTTTTCGCCATGATCCCCTTCTCCAGAAGGTCCGCACACTCGGCAGGAGTATGCATCATGGCATTACGGATTTCTTCAAAAGACAGCGTATCGCTGATTCCATCCGAACATAGAAGATAAACATCGTTATCTTCAACCTGCCACGGTGTGATCGAATAATCAGGATTAGTATGCGGCGCACCCATAAACTCAGTAAGCGCCGGCGCATCATCATGCATCAAAGCCTGATCCACAGAAAGAGCTCCTTCAGAAGCACGCATCAGTAACTGATTTCCATACTCCTGACGGACGTTCATCGCATAAATGTGATTGTTTCTCAAGAGGAAAAGGTCACTGTCACCTACAGAAGCAAACCACATTTTGTCGTCCTGGACAAATGTGATCACAACGGTCGTACCACCTCTGCCCATATATGTCTGATAGATCTCATTGGAAAGTGAATCCAGGATCCATCCGTCCTTCAATTTATCAAAAGAGTACGGAAATTCAGCAATAATATCTGAAACCAGCTTATTAGAGATTGCAGCACCGGAATCCAGACCGCCCATACCGTCACAGAGTACAGCAAGGAATCCCTTATCCTTCCACTTCGCACTCGGAGAAAAAGCAAACGCATCCTGCTGCTCTTCTCTTTCACCCACGCCCTGACAATTGCCTATATCGATACGGAATCTTCCGTTCTCCATATAAGAGGAATGATCGGACATGCCGGAAGCATCGCCGGAACCGGAATTATTCTTCTTACTCTTTCTAACAAGTACATAAACAAGAAGAATAAGAAGTAAAACCGCTAAACATAATACAAAGACCCACCACATATCCTTGTAATAGGAGACCAATGTATCAATGAATTCCAACTTAGCCATTACCATGCGAACTTCTCACTGCAAACCGGAATAAACAGAAGTCTTGTCTGACCAATTCCGATTATGTCATACATCTTAAGATCTGTTTCTGCATCAATAAACGTACCGTTAACGGAAACCTTCTTCTCAGCATCCCCCGCAGATACGGTATAACGGAAAGAATCCTTATAGTAGTTGATGATCGCATGCGGACTTCTGGAAACGGAATTATCTCTGTAAAGAGCGATCTCATAATTCTTCTGACGGCCGATAATTGCTCTCGACTCTTGAAAAACATAGCTCGCGCCGGTCATCGGACCATCTGTACATACGAGGAAAGCTCTCGCATGAATACGCGGCAGATAATCCATCTCGGATTCAGTGATCGAAACCGTCGCATTAGGATCTCTCGGAGCCGGTTCTTCTACAGCCGGAGCGACAACAGGGGCAGGCGCAGGTTCGGGCTGAACTGCCGGAGCAGGTTCAGGCTGCACTTCCGGAGCCGGAGTTTCTACAGAAACAGCAGGTTCCTCTGCAGGTGCCGAAGCAGGCTGAGCCGGTGTACCGGGACTCGGAACGCCGGGAACCATGCCGGGGATCGGGCCACCCGGGAAACCAAATGCAGCAAAAGCAGCTGCTTCAGCCTGTCCGGGCTGAGCAGATACGGAAGCATTTCCTCCCTCGGACGGAACCGGGAATGTTGCACCCACTTCATTTAAAACAGGAGTGGGGTTCTCTTTAACGCCAAGACCGGTAACCGCATACGGTCTGTCCGGTGAAGACTGATAGTACTTCTCTTCAATTTCAATCGGAGTCGGATGCTCGGTAACGCCAAGACCCGTTACCGGAATCGAAACAGAAGATGCTGAAAGATCATCAAGATTAGGTCTGTCCTGCGTTTCCGGAACATCAGAAGCAATCTCTAAAGCCGGAGAAGCGGCCGGGGTCACTTCCGGAACTGCAACCGGTACCGAAACAGGTGCAACGGAAGGTACAGGTACTGCTACAGGAACATCAACCGGCGCAGCAGCAACAGATGGAGCTGCCATAGGTGCCTGTACAGATTGAGCAGCCGGTGCAAATGCAGGATTCGGAGCAGGCTGGAAAGCCGGAGCTGCCTGCTGGACAGGCTGGGATGCTGGCGCATAGGACGGAGCCGGTGCAGCGATAGGTGTTACCGGCGGGAAATCAAGCGGAGGCTCGGAAATCGCCACAGTCTTGTGAATGGGAGAGGGATTGCTGTCAAATCCATCGATTGCCACAGTTTTACCGACTGTCGGTTCAGGGTCCATACCCGGAATCGCCACAGTCTTTCCGCACGAAGGAGCAGGAATCTGCATATTTGGCGCTACCGGAGGAGTAACTGATCTCGGCTGGTTAGAAAACTGGCTGCAATAAGGGCAGCTCGCATATCGATTTTCGTCAAAGAAATGACCGCGTTCACACTGTATCATTCACACACACCTCACTATCGATTTCATTCTATTTTAGCGTATTTGTATGTAAAAGTACAATAAACTCATCAAAAAGATGCAACAACAATTACATCAGTCATTCTCGTGAATGATCTTCTGGATGGCTCTCCAAGTAACATACATGGATATGTACGAGACGAATCCGAAAGAAAACAGCAGATAAAGGAGCATAGTGATTCCGTATCCGATAGATCCGACCGTAAATACAAGAAGGAACGGAGCAAATCCGAACAATACTGCCTGAACTACAAAAACAAGAAGTGCGATCGGAAAATTCTTTACCACCATAACAGCTGCGTTTTTGTAAACTTCCTTAAATGAAAGTTCAACGCAGGCAATCAGCGGATAAATAAACAGCTGCATACTGCTCCAGAACCAAAGAAGGCAGAAGAAGAAAGATTTTGCCGCCATCGCAAAGGAAGCACTGCCGACACCGTTCTGATAGTATCCGATATTGAAAAGGAGCACCATCGTGACAATCAGGGAAATAAAGGAAGCTCCCAAGGACTTCTTCCAGTTATCCTTAAGGCCCTTTTTAATATCGTGCTTAATTGAATTCTCACCGATAAGGACATTCTTAAAATAGTAGCTGACTGCTGCACAGAAAGGACCATTTGCAATAAGAAGGAATCCATTAAACAGGAAAGCGCAGATCATGCACATCAGGTAATACATGTTGTTCACTTCTTCATCAGTAACTAAAGACTCATCTACCAGACCGGTTCCGATAATGTAATCCTTAAGGGCATCCGGACGGAAAACAGGAAAGATCCAGGAAACAAAGAACATGACCACACAGAGAGTTAATACGAAAATAATCATATTCGCGCCGAGCATGATAGCATTTCCGGCAGTAACCTTACCGAAATCACGGGCATAAGAGCGGAAAAATCCTCTCTTCCTCTCAACTTTACCCCAATCCTCTTTGTTTAACTGTTTCTGATTCATCTCCAAAGAATCTCCATGATTTTCAAATTCTCGCGGATCTGCGCAAGAGCGCGTTCCGCATAAGCCAGGTTCTTTTCCTTCTTCTTTCCTTTGACCTTGTAGCCAAGAGGTGCCACAAGACCGAAGTTAGCATTCATCGGTGCAAAGTGTTTCACCGAAGGATCGGAAACGTACGATGCCATCGCTCCGATCATTGTATCTGCAGAAAAAGAAACCGGGCTGGATTTTCCAAGCGCACTGAGTGCGGCATAATATCCTGCAAGATAACCTGATGCGGTAGACTCTACATAACCTTCCACACCGGTGATCTGCCCTGCAAACCAGACATTCTTATCATCCGTCATACGGTACGTCGAGTCAAGAAGTTTCGGCGATTCGATATAGGTATTACGGTGCATAACACCAAGTCTGGCAAACTCGGCATTCTGAAGTCCCGGGATCATCTGGAAGACCCTCTTCTGCTCCGGAAACTTCAACCTTGTCTGGAAGCCTACAATATTATAGATCGAGGCACTTCTGTCATCCTGACGGAGCTGGACACATGCATAAGGTTCCTCACCTGTTCTCGGATCGATAAGTCCCACAGGTTTCAGAGGACCGAAACGCATCGTATCGTATCCGCGTTTTGCCATTGTCTCAATCGGCATGCAGCCTTCAAATACAGTCTCTTTATCAAAGCCCTTTACATCCGCAAGTTCTGCATTCACAAGAGCATCATAGAAACGTCGGTATTCTTCTTCATTCATCGGGCAGTTAAGATAATCATCCCCGCCTTTTCCATAACGGGACATGGCAAAACAGATCGATCTGTCGATACTCGCTTCGGTTACTATTGGCGCTGCCGCATCGAAAAAATGCATATCCTGATGACCGATCTTATCCATGATGCTGTCGTACAGATCACCATCTGTCAAAGGCCCGGTTGCAATGACAACAATTCCATCATCCGGAATACTGCGGATCTCATCATAGATCACCTCAATATTCGGATTACTGAGAATCTTATCCGTGATATATCCGGAAAACTCGTCACGATCAACAGCAAGCGCTCCCCCTGCAGGAACCTGACTCAGATCCGCAGATTTCATAATCAGGGATCCGAGCATACGTAATTCTTCCTTTAAAAGACCGACACCGTTTTCCAGCTGATTAGAACGAAGTGAATTGCTGCAGACCAGTTCGGCAAAGCCTTCACTGTGATGTGCAGGACTCTTTCTAATAGGTTTCATCTCATAGAGACGGACTTTTACGCCGAGACGCGAAGCCTGATAAGCAGCTTCCGATCCCGCAAGACCTGCGCCGATGATCGTAATACGGGGCTGATTCATATATTATGCCTCTTCCGTATTGGCAGCAGACTTTTTACGGCTGCTCTTCTTTTCTTTTGCCGACGGCTTCTCGTCATCATCAGTCTTAGAGGACTTCTTCGCAGTATTCTTCGGGCATTCCGGGTTCGCGCACTTGGGATACGCACGGCCACGGAAACGCTTCCACACCATATAGCTTCCGCAGGTATCACACTTCTGACCCTCAACCGGGAGATACCAGCTGATAAAGCCGCACTCGGCATCAGATCCCTTCTTGTCGCAGGTATAGAATACGCGGCCTTTATACTTGTTAGAGCGATGGGAAACAAGTCCGGATCCGCAAAGCGGGCAGGAACCCTTTACCGTCACCTCTACATTTCTGGTGAACTTACACTCCGGGAAATGTGAACATGCAACAAACTGACCGAAACGGCCTTCTTTGATAATAAGATCTCCGCCGCACTCCGGGCACTTCTCGCCGGTCTGCTTTTCTTCCATCTTAACCTTAGACACAGCCGAACCGGCCTTAACGATCAGTTCATGGAAAGACGGATAGAACTCACCGAGAACCTTGACCCAGTCCTTCTTACCGACTTCGATCTCATCGAGCTTAGACTCCATGTCAGCGGTAAAAGAAACATCAACGATCTCCGTAAAGTTTTCAGAAAGAAGAAGTGTAACAACTTTACCGAGGTCTGTCGGATAGATGATCTTACCCTTCTTATCAATGTAATTTCTCTCGAGAATCGTAGAGATCGTCGGCGCATATGTGGAAGGACGGCCGATACCCTTCTCTTCAAGTGTCTTGATAAGTGTTGCTTCGGTATATCTAGCCGGCGGAAGTGTAAACTTCTGTTCGGACTTAATATCCAGAAGATCTAGCGCCTGACCATCCGTCAACTCCGGAAGCTTCGCCTTTACGTTCTTCTCATCATCGGTATTCTCGTCAGCAATATCCGCATAAGCCGCCAGGAAACCCTGGAACTTGATCGTTTCGCCCTGAGCACGGAAAATCGAACTCTGGCAGATGACATCAAGAGAAACCGTATCTACTTCGGCAGAAGCCATCTGAGATGCCAGAAAACGGTCCCAGATCAGTTTATAAAGTCTGTACTGGTCAACACTCAGGGATGTACGGATAGATTCCGGATCCAGTTCAAAGTGGGCCGGACGGATTGCCTCGTGCGCATCCTGTGCGGAATTCTTATTTGCGTACTTTCTGGGAGACTTCGGAAGGAACTTCTCACCATACTTTTCGGAAATCAGGCGTCTTGCAGCTGTCATCGCCTCATCCGATACACGAACAGAGTCTGTACGGATATAGGAAACAAGTGCGACCTGGCCCTGTCCGGCAATCTCCACACCTTCATAGAGCTGCTGAGCCACGCTCATTGTCTTTCTGGAAGTAAAACTGATTCTTCTGGAAGCTTCCTGCTGGAGAGTACTCGTGGTAAACGGAGCAAACGGCTGACGCAGTTTTCTTCCCTTTTTCACAGTATCGACCAGATACTTGCCATTAGAAATACGCGCAAGAAGAGCATCCGTCTCTTCTTTACTGCCGATCTTTACCTTTTCGATCTTTCCGTTCTTCTTCTCACCGTGATATCTGGCTTTAAACGGGAAGCTCGTATCGACCGGTGACAGTTCCGCATTGATATTCCAGTATTCTTCAGGAATAAAAGCTTCGATCTCTTTTTCTCTGTCCACTACAAGTTTGGTTGCTACAGACTGTACACGTCCTGCAGAAAGGCCCTTTCTGACCTTGCTCCAAAGAAGCGGACTGAGTTCATAACCTACCAGACGGTCAAGAACACGGCGTGCCTGCTGGGCATTTACAAGATCGATATCGATTTTTCTCGGCGACATGATCGCATTCTTGATTGCTTTCTCTGTAATTTCATTAAATGAGATACGGCAATCATCGTTCAAATCAATATTCAGTACCTTAGCGATATGCCAGGCAATTGCTTCTCCCTCGCGGTCAGGGTCGGTTGCGATATAAATACGATCAGAGGAGGCTGCCAGATCCTTCAATTCGCGGATGACTTTCTCCTTGCCTCGCATATTTATGTATGTCGGGCGGAAATCATGACGGACATCAACGCCCATCGTTGAAGAAGGCAGATCGCGGATATGTCCGACGGATGCTGCGATTTTATATTCTTTTCCCAAGTATCTGCCGATGGTCTTGGCCTTTGCCGGAGACTCGACTATCACTAAGTTTTTACTCATGCCTGATACTTCTCCCGTAGTTTTTTTCTGACAGTATCTATATATAATTCATTAAAAGCGAATTGTCAAAACATATTTTTGCCGGTCTTTCGTGATCCTCCCTTCCACTTCCATCTTTCCAAGCTCGGAAACTACCGCTCTGTACGGAAGTCCGCTTTCCCTTACGATCTCGTCTGTAGAGAGTTCTTCGGTGCTTAGAAGTTCATAGATTATCTTCTGGATCTCCTCTGAAGTAAGAAGATCCGGGTTTTCCCGAATCTTCTTTTCCATTTTCCTTCTATCGTATTCCTCTTTGATCTCCTCAAGTTCCCGGAAAAAGACAGCTTTGGCCATATAAGCGAGGATATCTTCGGGTTCCGTGGCAATTGACGCCCCGTCTTTAAGAAGAGATAAATTGCCATCTGCTGTATCTGAATAGATAATGCTGGGAACAGCAAAGACCTCTTTCCCCTGATTAATGGCAAAACTTGCGGTATGCAGTGTCCCGCTGTTCTTTCCTGCTTCTGTGATCAGGACACAGTCAGATATTGCCGACAGGATTCTGTTTCTGGCAGGAAAATACTGCCGTATCGGATCAGTGCCGGGTGTAAGCTCCGATATGAGAAGTCCTTCTTTCTCTATATTTTCGAACAGTTCTCTGTTCTCTGCCGGATATATCTTATCCAGGCCGCAGGGCATAACAGCAATTGTTTTTCCACCCGCTTCCAGGCAGGCTTCATGGGCACGGGTATCGACCCCGCGAGCCATCCCGCTCACAATTACCATATCATGTTTAGCGAGTGTTCCGGCGAACTCTCTCGTAACGCGACGTCCATATGCGGATGGACGCCTTGTTCCAACAATACAGACACGTGTCTTATCTTTCGACAGCAGAGACAGATCCCCCCGGTAGAAAATGATCAGCGGCATATTCTGAAGAGATTCCATGTACTCCGGATATTCGTCATCCAGTTTATTCACCGATCGGATCCGATGATTGATAACAAACTTCTTATACTCTTCAAAATTCTTCATCACCGGAGCCTCTTTGAACTTAGACCACTTCAAGACCTGATCCGGAGACAAACCCCCCTCGATAAGCATGTCTTCACGTTTTTCAAAGAATTCATCGAGAGAAGTCAGTCCCTGCTCCTGTACTACTTTATAGATCTGTTTTCCGGTCATTATCTTATTCGCCATAAGGATCGAACAAAAAAGATCACCTGAACGTACATCTTTCATGAAGAGGCTCCTTTCCCTGCTCTGTCCGCTCGCCCCACTTCGGAAGCCGGAAAGAAACAGCTTCTATGATGTGTTCACACTTAACATCTTTCTCTTCATCCATATCGGCTATTGTGCGCGAAAGACGGACCATCCGCTGAAGACCGCGGACTGAGAGTTGCAGCCGATGTGCAATCATTGCTGCATATCCCATCTCCTTCTCACCAAGCCTGAATATCTCACCAAGATTTCCTTCTCGACATTCTCCGTTACGGACTGGCTTGATCCCTGCCTCTTTACATCGTTCGTATTGTCTCTCCCATATTGATTCGATTCTTTCTCTCCAGAGTACACTTTCCGGAGTAAAGTCACCCTTCATCGTCTCAAGAAGAGACTTCTCTGAAATATGGCTTAAATAACAATAGATATCCATCCGGTCAAGGAGTGCACCGCTTACCTTTCTCTGATAAGAAGAGATCATAGACGGAGAACAGGTACACTCGGAGGGTGAATCTATACATTTCCCGCATCGGCAGGGATTCATCGCACCGACAAGCATAAATCTTGCCGGAAAAATGTTGGTTGAATTATTTCTCGACACTTTCATCTCTCCGGTCTCGATCGGAACTCTTAGAAGGTCCAGAACCTGCGGTGAGAATTCCGGCATCTCATCCAGAAATAGAATACCGTTCAACGCACGGGAAATCTCGCCGGGTATGGCATTCCTGCCACCGCCAACCATAGCGGAAGGTGTACAAGTATAATGAACATATCGGAAAGGACGCTCTCTGGATGAGATATTCTCCTTTGTTAAGACGGAAAGCGCGCTTTCGACACGAAGCAGCTCGATCTTCTCACTCTTTGTAAGAGGTGGGAGTATCCCCTGAAGGATCCTTGCGGAAAGAGACTTCCCCGTGCCCGGGGATCCGACAAGCAGGACATTATGAAAACCTGCAGCAGCAAGTGTGACAGCACGTATTGCTTCAGGCTGTCCTCGCAATGATGAAATATCCACAGATGGTTCAGGAAGAGTCTGCTCAGAAATGAACGTATGCGATAATTCTGCCATTTCAAGGATCCCGGAAACAACAGATACAGCTTGCATCAGAGAGTTTACGCCAATTGCATCAACACCCAGAAGGCGTGCCTCATCCAGGTCCTTTTCAGGAATAATACAGGTAGTCTCCTTATCTTTTTCCAGACAAAGAAGACGCGATATGCTTCCCGGAACCGCTCGCACCTCCCCAACCAGAGACAGTTCTCCGTAGATTACAATCTTCTTCCGTCCCTCGGTTATCTGTCCGGAAGCAAGAAGGATCGCCATTGCAATGGCTAGATCGAAAGACGAGCCGGACTTATGAAGATACGCCGGTGAAATGTTTACGAGAAGACGCTGGTTCGGGAAGGTAAATCCGCAGGAACGTATACTGGCGCGGACCCGTTCTTTTGCTTCACGGATTGAGGAATCTCCGAGACCAACGACCTCAAAACTCGGAAGTCCCGGGAATATCGAGGCTTCCACTTCTGCTTCCATTCCTTCAAGGCCTTGAAGATAAAGTGTTTTCACTCTCGCATTACGAGCTTGTACGGCCGACATATTGCACCTCCCGCATAAGATTTATGCCATTCTACTATTTTCAATTTTGTATATCTCACGATTTTTTCGACAAAAGACGACAAAAGTACGAAATGTGCTATAATATGGCGTTGTTGATATATAAATCTAAATATATAGAGATGAGGTCATTTCATGAAACTGGGTATCGTTGGTCTGCCGAACGTCGGCAAAAGTACACTTTTTAATGCAATCACAAAGGCAGGCGCGGAGTCCGCGAACTATCCTTTCTGCACAATCGAACCGAATGTCGGTGTTGTTTCTGTTCCGGACAGCCGTCTTGATGAACTGGCAAAGATGTATAATCCGGAGAAGTATACTCCGGCAGTTATCGAATTCGTTGATATCGCAGGTCTTGTCCGCGGCGCAAGCAAGGGTGAAGGTCTTGGAAACAAGTTTCTGGCAAATATCCGTGAAGTAGACGCTATCGTGCACGTTGTCCGCTGTTTTGACGATTCCAATGTTGTACATGTTGATGGCGGTGCAAACCCGAAGCGTGATATTGAAACCATCGAACTTGAGCTGATCCTCTCTGACATGGAATATATGGACCGCCGACTCGACAAGGTCAGAAAGATGATGAAGGGCGGCGACAAGAAGTTTCAGGCGGAACTCGACTGCTATGAGAAGATCGCTAAGACTCTCGAGGAAGAAAAACCGGCTCGCTCCCTTACTTTTGATGAAGAAGAGATGGAATTCGTTAAGGACCTTGCTCTTCTCTCTCTGAAGCCTGTTCTCTATGTTGCGAACATTGCTGAGAGTGATATTTCCAACCCGGACATCGAATATGTAAAAACAGTTCAGGAGATTGCCGCACGTTCCGGCGAGGAATGTGTTGTTATCTCTGCGAAGATCGAAGAAGAGATCGCTATGCTCGATCCTGAAGAAAAGGCAATGTTCCTTGAGGAGCTCGGTCTTTCCCAGTCCGGTCTCGATAAGATGATCCAGGCAAGCTATAAACTCTTAGGTCTTATCTCCTACCTGACGGCGGGTCCGCAGGAAGTACGTGCATGGACGATCAAGAACGGCACCAAGGCTCCTCAGGCTGCCGGTAAGATCCACTCGGATTTCGAGCGCGGATTTATTCGCGCGGAGGTTGTTGCCTTCGATGATCTTATGGCATGCGGCACATATACCGCTGCAAAAGAAAAAGGTCTTGTCCGCTCTGAGGGTAAAGAATACGTTATGAAGGACGGAGACGTTGTTCTCTTCCGATTCAACGTCTAATCTTTACAATAATCAGCAAAGCAAAAGGCGCTTTAACCGGCGCCTTTTTATTTCTGTATCTATCGGAAAACCACGCTGCGTTATTTCGTATGGGCCGCTATATCAAGGATCTTAAACGTTGCTAAGAGATGAAGCATCAGAAGGGCCATACAGGAAACTGCAAATACAATCAAAGGTTCACCTTTAAAGATGATTGCAAAAATCATAAGAACCATACCAAGAACGGCAAAAACAGCACCGCTGATAAACATAAATTTGAATGCCTTCTGACTCTTTTGCTTGACTGAAAATGCCATGACCGGCGTGACTAACAAAAAAGAAATAAAAACCATTACCGGAAGAAGAATTCCCATATTCATAAACATTTACCTCGTTTCATCATCCTGATTCGTAATTCCAGAACTTATACTACCACAAATCAGTAGACGTCATTCTGGATCATCTTTTTCTCTTCCCATTCGAGTTCCTTTTCTTCCAGCCCCTGCATGTCAAGGACCTGACGGAACTGTGTCTCATAGAGATCCCTGTAAATACCGTTCTTTTCGAGAAGTTCCTGATGCGTACCGAGTTCAGCCACCTGGCCGTCCGCGATAACCACGATCTTCTCTGCCTTCATAATAGTCGACAGTCTGTGCGCAATAACGATGGATGTACGATTCTTCATAAGAACTTCCAGCGCCTCGGAGATCGCATTTTCGGAGATGGAGTCAAGTGCACTCGTGGCCTCGTCAAGGATCAGGATTTTCGGATCTTTGAGAATAACTCTTGCGATACTCAAACGCTGCTTTTCACCGCCGGAGAGCTTAAGTCCGCGGTTACCGACCATGGTGTTATATCCATCGGGCTGTTTGACGATAAAGTCATGGATGCTCGCGATCTTACATGCCTTTTCGATCTCCTCATCCGTAGCATCATCCTTGGCGTAGAGAAGGTTTTCCTTGATCGTACCATTGAAAAGATAGGTATCCTGGGTAACCACACCGATCTGCTGGCGAAGGTAAGTCAGATCAAAGTCACGGACGTCTTCACCTGCGATCTTTACGCTTCCTTCTTCAACATCATAAAGACGCGGGATAAAGTTCACGACCGTGGACTTACCGGAGCCGGAAGGTCCGACAATAGCGTACATTTTACCACCCGGAACCGTAAACGACACATCGGTCAGCAGTTCTTTTTCCGGAGTATAGGAGAATCGTACATGATCATAAACGATATCCTTGTTCGTGACATCCGGCTTCACACCGTTTTCGGGAGACACAAGCGGATTCTCACGGTCGAAGTAATCGAAGATACGTGTAAACAGTGCCAGTGAACGTGTAAAGTCGACGCCCAGATTCATGAGGGATTCGACCGGACGGTACAGGCGGTTGATCAAGGCAACTGTAGCTGTAACAACACCGACAGTCAGGTTCGTATCGTACTTTTTGATCAGACAGACACCACCGGCAAAGTAGATCAGAAGCGGTCCGACCTGAGTAAACATACCCATCATAACACGGAACCACTTACCGCTTCTCTGTTCCTTGAGGGAGAGCTTGGTAACCTGCTCATTGACTTCCACAAAATTCTCATATTCCTTCTCTTCACGGGTAAAGAGCTTTACGAGCATCGAACCTGAAACAGAGAGCGTCTCATTTATCACCTGGTTCAGTTCATCATTCTTTTCCTGCGTCTTCGTCAGGAGCTTATACCGGTTCTGGCCGACATTCCGGGTCGGAAGGATCAGAAGCGGAATAATCATGATACCGACAAGCGCCAGTGGGATACTCATGGTAAAGAGTGCGATCAAAGTCGTGATTACGGTCGCAAAATTGTTGACACAGCTCGACAGAGTGTTTGAAATTACAGAGCTTACACCGGAGATATCCGTATTCATTCTGGTGATGATATCGCCCTGCTTCTCCGTAGTAAAGAAACTGTGCGGCATCCACTGCAGATGCCGGTACATCTCGTTTTTCATATCGAAGATGATGCGCTGCGAGATCCAGGCATTGATGTAACTCTCGACGACACTGATGACCTGCGATACGGTCAGTGCGGCAAAAGCAGCAAGCAGGAGCTTGATCAGAAGCCCCATATCGTCTCCGAGAAGGGCTTTATCCACGATCATACCGGTGATGATCGACGGGAAAAGTCCGACGACTGCAGACAATAATATCGAGAAGATAACAAGCGCGAACTGAAGCTTATACGGCTTCATGTAAGATGCGATACGCTTCAGGAGTTTCTTATCCACCTTCGGCTTATTTTTCTTTTCTTCCTCAGTCAGAAAACCACGGGGACCCATTCTCATCGGTCCCGGACCACCCATTCCCATAGCGATTCTCCTTTACTCTGTCTTCTCTTTTATGCCTTCATCCTCTTTCGGTTTTGTCTCCACAGGAGTTGTTTTTATGAGTAATACAAGCATCATCGCCGTGATCATGGCACAAACCATCGTTGCCAGGGCATCGGCGAGGATGAAGAAAAGGATCGGGAGATCCTTCTTAAAAATCGCAAGCAGAAAGATCATAAGGCATGCCGATGCGTATACGGCCGTTGATGCGCCTGCAAACTTTGCATAAGGCTTAGACCGAAGCCCCGCAAAAAAGATCACGGTAACGGTCACGGAAAAGAGCAGGAAAAATGCTGATAGAATGATTCCTGCCGTCATATACGGATACCCCGCTCAATAAGTTCTTCCTTGACATACTTATCGATCTGATCATAGAGTTCATCGATCGTTCCGTCATTGACCAGTACACGGTCAGCAAGCTCCTCATACTCTTCACGAGTCATCTGCATCGCCATTCTTTTTCTGGCGTCATCTCTGTCCATGCCGCGAAGAACCAGTCTTTCGAGACGGATATCATCTCTGCTGCTGACGACGAGGATCTGGTTGCAGACATCAACAAAGCCATGCTTTACCGGGATCGGGACATCAAGAACGATGAGTTTGACCTTGCGTTCTGCGGCCTTGGCGATCTCTTCGCCGATCGTAGTCAGAACATAGTGGTGAACGATTGCAGAGAGCTTATCCAGTTTCTTCTTCTCGGTAAACACAAGAGAAGCCACATACTTACGGTTCAGCGCCCCGTTTGCAGTAATCGCACGAGGTCCGAAAAGTTCAGCGATCTCGGGAAGTGCGACACCTCCGACATCCGTGACTTTTCTGGAGATCTCATCTGCGTCGAGAACTTCGATCCCTTTATCTCTGAAGTATCCGGAAACAGTGCTTTTCCCGGTTCCGATACCACCAGTAACACCTAATACAAACATCTTCTTCCTCCAACTTTATCAGTGCGCTTCCGCCCAGGTCTTTCCGATCCTTGCTTCCGCGATGAGCTGTACATCAAGTTCTATGACTTTTTCCATCGCCTCAGAAAGCACTTTTGCCGCTTCTTCGGCGATATCTTCTCTTGCTTCCACGATCAGTTCGTCGTGAACCTGAAGGATCAGATTCGCGTCAAAGCCCTTTTCGCGAAGAGCCTGTTCCGCGCGGTTCATCGCCAGTTTGATGATGTCTGCCGCAGTACCCTGGATCGGTGTATTCATTGCGGCACGCTCACCGAAACTCCGGATGTTATAATTCGCAGAAGTCAGTTCCTTCAGGATCCTTCTTCTTCCGAAGAGTGTAGAAACATAGCCCTTTTCCTTACCTTCCTGCTTGAATCCGTCCAGACATGGTTTGATCGTCGGGAACTGACGGTAATACTCTTCAATATATCGTTTCGCTTCGTAAACGCTGATGCCGAGATCCTGAGAAAGACCATAATCACTGACACCATACACGATACTGAAGTTGACCCGCTTCGCCGCCGAGCGCATGCCTGCATCGATCATCTCCGGCGGAACTCCGAAGATACCGCAGGCCGTCTTGGTATGAATATCCCTGCCTTCCTTAAAGGCAGCAATCATCTCTTCATCATGAGAGATTGCCGCGAGAAGACGAAGCTCGATCTGTGAATAGTCAGCATCAATGAGGACATACCCGTCTTTCGCAATGAATGCCTGACGGATCAGCGATCCCAGATCAGTACGGATCGGAATATTCTGCAGGTTCGGATCCGAGGAAGAAAGTCTTCCCGTATTGGTCATCGCCTGACTGAATGTCGTATGCACACGGCCGTCTTTCTCGGAGATACTCTTCTTCAGGCCCATAACAAACGTCGAATCAAGTTTCTGGATCTGCCTGTATTCAAGTATCTTATTGACGATCGGATGCTTATCGCGGATCTTTTCAAGTTCCTCGGAATTCGTCGAATATCCGCCACTTGCCAGTTTCTTTCCGGAGGGAAGTCCGAGCTTGTCAAAAAGCACTTTTCCCAGCTGTTTTGGAGAAAGGATCGTAAACTCTTCTCCTGCAAGCTCGTGAATCTCTTTTTCAAGTTCTCTGACCTTGCCGTCGAATTCCTTATGAAGCTCGTCGATCTTACTTACATCGACAAGAACGCCTCTTCTTTCCATACGGTCCAGAACCATAACGAGGGGCATCTCAATCTCATAGATCAGCTTACCGATTCCCTGTTTTTCCACATCTGCTTTCTGATAGAACGAAAGCCAGCGTGTAAGCAGCACGCGGTACGCGAAGTCAAGAACATTGTCCTCCGTGATTTCTTTATTCGTCTCCGGAATACCGTCGATCAGCGAGAAAAGGTCCTGCTGACGGTTCTTATTCTTCGCTTCATCCTTGGATTCGCCGTAGTCTTCCAGCAGCGGGAAAGGTCTCTTGGTGCCATGTTCGATCAGCATCTCGAAGGAAGGGTCCGCACCTTCGATCTGATTCAGTACATAACCTGCAATCTCCACATCGAAGACGTGATCAAACGGAAGACCTTCTTCAAGGAGTTTAAAGTGGTTCTTCGCACTGTAAACAACAGGTGCATTATCTTTAGATGTTCCAATTCCTTCCTCTGAAAAAGCACTGATAACGCCCTTCACCGCTTCAATCTCAGTAAAGACATACACCTCATCAGGCGCAACGGAAACACCAAGTACCGGACCGTTCAGATCCATCAGATCCATGGCAGCCGGCTCGCCCGACTTAATCTTATCAAGCAATACTTTTATCACGGATCCGTGATAATTATAAAGGTGGATCGATGGTCTTTTTCCCGAAAGTTTCGGATAATCCGCCTCTTCCTCAGTCTCTTCCGCCACGGGTACCGCTTCAGAAACAGCCGTCTCATCGATGTTCCATTTCTTCATCTGCGCACGGAAACCGTACTTATAGAAGCAGGCAGCCGTAGATGCATTGTCGAGAGGCTTTCTCTCAAGATCATCCAGAGTAATCCCTATCTCGGCATCAGTTACGATCCTGCTGAGCATCAGAGACATATACGCATTATCTTTATCTGTTTCCAGTTTCTCACGAAGCTTCGGGCTTAACTCGGAAAGATGTTCATAGAGGCCGTCCAGAGTCTTATACTTGCGGACAAGGTCCATCGCTCCCTTTTCGCCGATACCCTTTACACCCGGAATGTTATCGGAACTGTCGCCCATCAGTGCTTTTGCCGTAACAAAATCAGAAGTAGGGATCCCGTATCTCTCCTGGAAAAGCGCTTCATCGTAGTAGTCCGTGCCTGATCCGTCTTTTTTTGTAACCGGCATGATCACCTTCGTGTGCTCATCGATCAGCTGGAAATCGTCCTTATCGCCGGAAAGGATAAAAACCTCAAATCCGGCATTTACACCCATTGTCTTCAGCGTGCCGATCAGGTCGTCCGCCTCAAGACCTTCCTGCTCATAACGCGGGAACCCCATCGCATCAAGGACTTCCTTAAGGACAGGCATCTGCGCCGCAAGATCATCCGGCATACCCTTACGTGTGCCCTTATACTCGGAATACGCCTTATGACGGAAGGTCGGTGCTTTGAGATCGAAAAGCGTACATGTATGTGTAGGCTCCACCTCAGAGATATACTTCGCCAGGGTATTCAGATAGATGTTGACCGCACCTGTAGGAGTTCCGTCCGGAGCCGTCAGATTATTCCGTCCTGCTGTCGCATAATAGGAACGGTTGATAATACTGTTTCCATCTACCAGAAGTAATCGCTTGGCATCCGACATAAAGATTCTCCCTAAAGTTATGAATTCTTCTTCTCTTGCTCCTGACGCTTCATTTCCTCACGGTAATGCGCCGTGCTGACCATGAGCTTGATACGGTTCAGCTGGTTCGCCTCGCTGGCACCCGGATCATAGTCGATCGGAATGATATTGGACTCAGGATACTGACGGCGAAGTTCCTTGATCATGCCCTTACCCGTAACGTGGTTCGGCAGACATGCGAAAGGCTGTGCGCAGATGATGTTCGGAACTCCACTTTCGATCAGCTCGATCATTTCAGCAGTCAGGAACCATCCTTCACCATTGCTGTTTCCGCAGGAAAGAACAGTCTCGGCCTTCTTAGCCATATGACGGATGCTCTGCGGGAGCTGGAACTTGCCGGTCGCCTCCATCCGCTTAATTATGTGGCTTCTATACGACTGCAGAAGATCAATTCCGCGATTACTGAGCCATGCTTTCTTCTTACTGCGGCCAAGATGTTCTGCCTGCCATACAGGGTTAAGAGTACAATACAGGAAGAAGTCCAGGAGTCCCGGAACGACGGCTTCACAGCCTTCCTGTTCAACAACATCTACTGCATGGTTATTCGCATCCGGCTGGAACTTGACAAGGATCTCCCCGACCAGACCGACACGCGGCTTTCTCGGGATATCCAGCATCGGGAACTTATCAAAAGTATCGATCGTTGCATCGATCATACGACGATAGGAAGACGGACGACCGACCTTCGTGCAGTGCAGTTCCTTCAGAAGATCTTCGACAGCCTTCGTCTCTTCCTCAGTCAGAGGCGCGTTCTTGCAGGCCTCAGCCATGATGTACTCAGTCGTAATATCTTCGAACTTCTCCTTCGGGTTGAAGAACAGCTTACCGCATCGGTTCCAGAACTGATAGAGAGCATTCGCAGAGCCCTTGACTTTCTCATAAGGACGCACACGATAGAGCAGCGTCTGCAGCATATCACCATAGCAGATCGCCCGGAGTGCACTGTTAATGAAAGGCAGTGTCGGCTTAAATCCGGGGTTCTTTTCAAACTGCTGTACGGACAGCGCGATTACCGGAATATCGCCGTAGCCGGCCTCACGAAGTGCTTTTCTCAGGAAAGCAACATAGTTTGTCGCACGGCATCCGCCGCCTGTCTGAGTAATAAGAACCGTCGTGTTATCTCGGTCTACTTCACCGGAAAGGATGGCATTGATCATCTGTCCGACAACGATAACTGTCGGGAAGCAGGCATCATTATTGACAAAGCGCAGACCGCACTCGATATCTGCCTGAGTCGCTTCTTTCAAGACTTTCAGCTTATATCCGTGGTTGTGGAATACCGCCTCAACGAACTCGAACTCGATCGGCGCCATCTGCGGGGCAAGAATCGTATGACGCTTCTTATGCTCTTCTGTAAACGGGACACGCTTGATCGTGTAGGATCTCTTCTCACGCTTCGGCATTGTACCTTCTTTTCTTGCAGCCTCACGCTCATCCATCGCTACCTTAAGGGAACGCATACGGATACGGGCCGCACCGAGGTTGCTGACCTCATCGATCTTCAGAAGCGTATAGAGTTTGCCCTGTGATTCCAGGATCTCCTGCACCTGATCGGAGGTAACGGCATCGAGACCGCAGCCGAATGATGTAAGCTGAACCAGCTCAAGATTATCGTTTGTCGCAACATAAGCAGCAGCTTCATAAAGACGCGTATGATACATCCACTGGTCGACAACGCGGATCGGACGCTCAAGTCTTCCCGGAACGGCAACACTGTCTTCGCTAAGAACAGCAAGACCGAGAGAATTGATCATCTCCGGAATACCGTGATGGATCTCCGGATCCGTATGATACGGACGTCCGGAAAGCACGATTCCCTTTTGCCCGGTTCTTGCCAGATCTTCGATGACCTCCTGACCTTTTTTGCGGATATCCGCCTTATACTCGTCATACTCTTTGTTACCGGCCGCAATCGCCTTAGCCGCCTCAGCCTTTGTCACACCGAAATCAGAGAAGGCAATCGCCATCTGCTCGGCAAGAGCTTCATCATTATCGAGTGGCAGGAAAGGATTGAGATACTTGATTCCCTTATCCTGAATATTCTCAAGGTTGTTTCGGATAACTTCCGGATAGGAAGCAACGATCGGGCAGTTAAAGTGATTGCCGGAACCCTTGTTCTCATGTCGTTCATAAGGAACATCCGGATAGAAGATCGTCTTGATGCCCTTCTCGATCAGCGCCTCAATATGGCCGTGAACGAGCTTGGCAGGATAGCATACACTCTCAGACGGGATGGAGTCCATGCCCTTCTCGAAAAGCTCATGGTTCGATCTCGGAGAGATAATGACCGAGAAACCGAGCTCTGTCAGTACCGTAAACCAGAACGGATAGTTCTCGTACATATTGAGTGCTCTCGGGATACCGATCTCGCCTCTCGGAGCTTTATCCTTAGCCAGCGGCTTATAACGGAAGGTTCTCGCGTACTTGTAAGCGATCAGGTTCGGGAGTGTTTCCTTCGCCTTTTCCTTACCCTCACCTCTTTCGCAGCGGTTACCGGAGATGAAACGCTCACCATTGCTAAATGTCGAGATCGTCAGCTTACAGTGGTTCGTACATAGAGGACAAGTGGTCATCTCTGTTGTCATATCAAAGCGCGTCAGTTCTTCAAGTCCGAGAAGTCCTGATACTTTCTGGTCCTTGGGCATACGGTTCTTCGCGATGATCGCCGCGCCAAAAGCACCCATCAGGCCGGCCACGTTCGGACGGATGACCTCGCGGCCGGAGATAAGCTCGAAGCATCGCAGGATCGCATCGTTCAGGAACGTACCGCCCTGAACAACGATCTTCTTACCCAGCTCCTGCGTATCGCGGATCTTGATTACTTTATAGAGTGCGTTTCGGACGACAGAATACGAAAGGCCTGCGGAGATATCACCGACCGTTGCGCCTTCCTTCTGCGCCTGCTTTACTTTCGAGTTCATGAATACAGTACATCTGGTACCCAGATCGACTGGATTCTCTGCAGAAAGAGCCTCAATCGAGAATGTATGCGCATCCATATTAAGGTTCTCGGCAAATGTCTGGATAAAGGATCCGCAACCCGAAGAACAAGCTTCGTTCAGCATAATAGAGTCGATGACACCATTACGGATCTTCATGCACTTCATGTCCTGACCGCCGATATCGATGATAAAATCGACATCCGGGCAGAAATATTTCGCCGACTGGAAATGCGCCATTGTCTCGATTTCGCCGAGATCTACGCCAAGAGCGGCTCGGATGATATTCTCACCGTAACCGGTCACACAGCTGTTAGCGATATATGTCTCCGGCGGCATCTGTTCATAAAGCTGCTTTACGATATTTACGGCACTCTTTACAGGGTTTCCCTGGTTACTGGCGTAGTAAGTAAACACCATCTGTCCCTCTTCATTAATGAGAACCGCCTTCGTCGTAGTACTTCCGGCATCAATACCTAAGTAGCACGGGCCTTTCTGCTTCGAGAGCTGATACAGATCCAGCGTCGCCTTCTGGTGACGTTCGTCGAAAAGTTCTTTTTCACGCGCATTCGCGAAAAGAGGAGCAATACGCTTGATATCCGGCTCAAATCCCTCTCTGGACGCAAAAGAAGCAATAAGATCAGAAAGCTTTACCGGGTCTCCCTTGGCACCAAGAGCTGCGCCAAGTGCAACGTAGATCTGGGCGTTATCCGGGATCCAGAAAGACTTGACCTGCTCTTCGAGCGTTCTTTCAAACGCTTTTCTGAGCTCAGAGTTAAAGAACAGCGGTCCGCCGAGGAACGCGATATGTCCTCTGATCGGTCGTCCGCAGGCAAGACCTGCGATCGTCTGGTTAACTACCGCCTGGAAGATAGAAGCTGCAAGGTCCTCTTTTGCCGCACCTTCATTGATTAGCGGCTGCAGGTCACTCTTGGCAAATACACCGCATCGGGATGCGATCGTGTAAAGTGTCGTATAAGACTTCGCAAGTTCATTGAGGCCATCAGCATCTGTCCGCAAAAGTGTCGCCATCTGGTCAATAAAAGCACCTGTACCACCCGCACATGTACCATTCATACGCTGTTCCGGCACCGGGTGCAGATATGTGATCTTGGCATCCTCACCGCCGAGCTCGATGATAACATCTGTCTCAGGGTGATACTTCGTAATAGCAACAGTCTCAGCAATAACTTCCTGGACAAAATCCAGTCCGAGCCATTTTGCAACGGAAAGTCCGCCGGAACCGGTGATCTGAACACGAGTCTCCAGTCCAGGGTATTTCTTATTTACTTCTTCAAACGCATTAAGGAGTTCTCCGGCGATATCCGAGTGATGTCTTCTGTACTCGGAATAAATCACTTCTTCCCCTTCAGTGATTACGATTTTAATCGTGGTTGAGCCGATATCAAGGCCCATATTCCTTATCGTTTCCATACTACCTTCTTTTTCCCTTTAGCTTATTTCTTCTTCGAACTTGTATTCTTCTCTACAGCTTTATCCGCTGCTTCTGTCTTCTTTTCTGTTGATTTTCCAGCACAGGACTTCTTTGCCGGCGCAGCTTCTTTTTTCGTCTTTGCCTTAGCAGCCTCTTTCTCAGCCTTAGCCGCTTCTCTTGCCTGTTTTCTCTTTAGAAGTCTGGCTTTCTTCTTTTCTTCCTTCTCCTGGATCTCCGCAGATGTCTTCTTCAGTTCCTGAAGTCTCGATGCGGCATTCTTGATAAATCGCTTACGGAAATCGTCATGCGCGGACAAACTCTTTCTGAACTCAGGCTCAAGGCAGAGACATAACATCTCATCCGGAATACCCAGATGCAGATCAAAAGGCTGCGCAAACACATCCTGCGTCGTCAGATGCAGGGTTTCACAGGCAACAACGACATTTTTCTCAAAGTCGGTAAACTCGCCTTTCAGACCGAGCGGCAGCATCAGTCCGGAAAAATTTATATGCACATATGGCAAATTTCTGGAAAAGATCAGGTGCAGCGCCAGAAGCTTCATATACGATTCCAGCGTAATAAACTCCTGATCACAGATCAGCGAGACAGCCCCTTTGGGCGCAATCGTCGCTATATCAGAATACTCATTCTCGAAACCCTCGGACCATAGATAGTAAAGTTCCCTGTAAACAGCCTTCTCAAACTCGTCATAATCCTTGGTAAGAGGCTTTGCCAGAATATCTTTGCCGATCAGGAAAATGTAATTCAGATACTCCTTTTCCTGATGGGAAGAAACACCTGCCCACTTAAAATACGCGGCAATATCTCTGGCATTGTATAGATAGTTGATCATAAAATCTCCTAAGACAGCTTTTTCGTGACATATAATTATACCACAAAAGAACTGTGCTTAGTACGGATCACGTTTAGCAGCAACAATAAGTGTAACCCCAAGGAAAACAGCGATATAAAGCAGAATAGCAGTAAGTCCTGCGGCATATCCGAACGTAGTCAAAGTGCCCAGGCTGATCTGGCTCAGTAAGTTATTTAATGCATAATATTCCATGGCCGGGAACCATGCGGAGATGATCCCCAGAAAGAAATCAAAAAAACCGAAAGCAAAGATGGAACTGAGAACAATAGCCAGAGCGCCGGCTCTTCGCAGAAAGGCAATCATAAACGCCAGAGAAGCCATTGCAATCATGACAGAGATGCACATCGTTCCGTTCTTAAACATCAGACCTACATCACCGAAATTAAATGAATGACACAATATTACACAAAGTAAGAACACAAGGGCATAACAGAAAATTTCAACAAAAACTATGGCAAGCATCAGAGAAAACCATTCCATAAACACACTGAATGCAGGGCGTGAATTCATTGAAAAATGATTTACGTGAAAGCGCGATTTAAACTCATTCGCCACAAACAGTGATACAACAATACAGTGAAGGAAACAAACGAGATCCGAACAAAACGTCATCCTTACCACACCATTGAGACTATTGGTATCATTAAATCTGTTAAGGCTGTCGAAAATGATATCAAATGACTGCGCATCTTCCTCGGAAGCTGCTGCCTCATTGAGTTTTTCATGAGCCGTCTCGAGCATATCAAATGGATCATCTACGCAGATCTTAATTTCAGCCGTTGAAATGAGAGCGCCGACCAGTAGGATAATAAGTACGACAAAAAAAGACTTCGAACGCACAAGCCGATAGAAGTTGACTTTTATTTCTTTTATCATACCCGTAGTACCCTCCTACATAGTTATTATATCGTCAGATTCAGAAAATGTACTAAGAAAAAGTAAAGAAAAAGGAGTTGCCTCATTTGAAGCAACTCCTGATTGTTCTGAATTAGGAAGTGAGATGTAAAACTCCCACTTGGCAGATCTTCAACGAATTAGCCGAGATTCTCGACGTCTTCGACTGTTCCGAAAAGATTCAGTCTGAAAAGCAGAGCTTCATCTTCCTGATTGGAGCAGTAGATCTTAGCGCTTACGAGCTTACCGCCTTCGATCAGCTTCATCAGACCTGTGATCTGGCTGAGCTTGCTCTTAAGGTTGAACTTGTCACCCTCATCGGTAATAAGCATTACATCGCCGGAACAGGAATCCAGAGCCTGCATAAACTGGTGAACATCTACATTGCTCATGTTAAAAGCCTTCATGGTGACTACCTCCTTTAAGTGAAAAATTAGTTTCCATTTCTTTTCATTCGCAAGTCTTTTCTTACCTTGCGACCTCATTATAGCTTTCGAATGAAACTGAGTCAACACTTGATTTGTAGAGTTTGCATATACGAACAAGAGTTTTAATGTGCATATTGCACAATCCGCTCTTGTGCAATGTCACATTATGAAAATCATTTTCAGATTTTGATGTACGTCCATATAGCAAAGGTCACTCCCTTTACGGAATGGACGTACGCTTCTCTGCTCAGTAGTTTCCAGCCTTTTAGGCTATCAAGATCCGGGAAAAACGCATCCGCTTCAAACGATTTATGGATCTTTGAAACAATACATTTATCACAGTACGGGAGAAACTGCCTATAGATCTGTTCCCCGCCGATAATGAAAAAGCACTCATCCGTGTTCTTTTCTGTATACTTCAGAACTTCTTCTACGGAATGCATGACTGTCGCACCCTCGACAAGGAGATCGGGGTTTCGGGTAAGAATGATGTTTTCACGACCGGGAAGGAGACGTCCGCCGGGAAATGTATCCAGAGTCTTTCGTCCGTAAATGACCGGATGTCCCAGAGTTTTCACTTTAAAATTCTGCTTCTGATCCTCGGGAAGACTGATAAGGAGTTCCCCCTTATTCCCTATTGCCCAGTTTTCATCAACTGCAACGATCGCACAAATACTCATTTCTCTCACCACATCAAGTAATTATCTCTAACAGAAACAGTATAGCATAACTCTTTCAGGGATAAAAAAGAGCCGCCCCTTTCGGAACGGCTCTTCTTATCACCCAATAATACCAGATCAGCCTGCGATCTCGAGATGGATGGAATCGATGTAAAGATCATCGGTGCAATCCTGTGTCTCGAAGTACAGTGTAAGTGCTGTAAGATCCGGAACTTCAACATTACCGGTAGCAAGTTTCCAGGTCTTGGATGTCAGATCCATCGTACCTTCAATAACGACCCAGTCTCCGGAGCTGGTGTCAACTTCCTGGATATGAGGCCACAGATCAGCGATATCTGCAGAGAAGCTTACCTGTGCAGCAGTAGACTTAACTGCGAATCTGTACTTAACGATCTTGCCGAGGAAACGTGTCGCATCGAATGTGTAACCGTCCCACACCTCTGTAGCGCCGGCAAGTTTCAGGCAGTTATTACCCTCATAAGCACCTGCGGATTCAACAGACAGCGAAGCACCGGCACGGGAAGCGCCCTTATACTTACCATCTTCAAAGTCATCATCATACGGATCGCTGTCCTTCGGAGGTTCAACAAAGTCAGCCGGCTTCTCGATCGTGCCGCCCTTCTTCGCATTTACAACGCCCTGGAAAGCAAGCTTAGCAGAGAGATCACCTGTAAAGAGAACCGGTGTCTGCTCACGACGCCAGGAACCTGCATCTGTCAGACCCCAGATCGTAACGCTCTCAATATCTACACCTTCCTTCTTGAGTTCAAGAAGTTTCTCGAACAGAGCCTGATAGTAAACGCCCTGCTCATAATCAGGATTCAATGCAGGAGCATTGACATCGAGCTCAGTAACATGAATAGTAACACCAAGTTCATCAGCGTATCTCTTCAGGCTCTTGGCATACTTCTCAACCGGAGCATCAGAGATCGTGATATGGGACTGCATACCCATACCGTCGATGTTACCGGCAGCAGCGATCGGCTTAAGTACCTCAATGATCTTATCCTGCTTTCTGTCGTAGTACTCATTGTAATCGTTATAGAAAAGTTTGATCTCCTTCGGAGCATACTTTCTTGCATATTCAAAAGCAAACTGCAGGAAATCATCACCGATGGTCTTTGTCCAGAAGCTCTCACGGAGATTGTAGCTGTCATCGACGCACTCATTTGCAACGTCAAATGCATAGAACAGACCCGGGTAATTCGCATTGATATACTCAAATACGCCCTTGATATAGTTCTCCATACGCTTGAGCATCAGTTCACGGGAAGCAAGCTTGCCATTGATGTCATAGTTCTCATAGAAGAACCAGTCAGGTGTCTGGGAATGCCATACGAGAGTATGGCCGCGCATCTTCAGGCCGTTTTCCTTAGCGAAATCACAGATGCTCTTGCACTTGGTGAAATCAAGCGCAGGATTCTCGTTATACTTCGCTTTATCAGCCATGATCGTAGAAGCATCAAGAATATTCTCCGGCTTCATCTCGTTCTCACATGTAATCGAGTTGAATTCCTTGAGCAGGAGCTGTCTGGGCTCATCATGATCATTTGTGATCATGGACTCAGGAACACAGCATCCCATCATGAAATCATCCTTGTAGAGTTCCTTGAGAGACTCGTAGGAAGAGGTATCCTGAAGCTTTGTCTCGCCGGCATTAGAAGGATCGAAATAGTCACCTTCTACATTTACACGCATATAGTCGATATAGATATCGGAAGTAGATCCGCTCTCTACATATACGTAAACATTCGTTGCATCCTTCGGAATCGGAGTGGATCCTTCACCCTCAACAAATCCTTCCTTACATCCTGTGATGTGGAACAGGTTGGAATAAACCGGGCTGCCAAGCTGATCAAACTGCAGAGAGATCGTAACATCTCCACTGTCAGACTTTACGGCAGTCTTAATGTGAATGGTATTACCGGCAAAGAAATTACACGGGAAATTGACACCATTCCATGTCTCTGTTCGGTTTGCGCAGTGCAGGACCTTACCATCTGCTTTATCAGCATCTTCAACTGTAAGCTGAACTTCACCACGCGGTTCGTACGTCACCGCATCCGCGCCCATCTCTTCCATAATACTGGGAACAGCAGGTTTCTCTGTCTCAGACGGGGTCTCTTTCTTGGACTTTTTACAGCCAGCAAGAGCCATGGAAGAAAGCATTACCAGCGTCATCGCAATGGCGCCGATTCTCTTCTTCATCATATTAAGTTCCTCCATTTACCTACCGGGAAACGACCCGGGCATTTAATTACTTTTTCATATTATCCGAAAGGAAGATGAACTTCAACGATTTTGTCGAAATCGATTTCGTTTCTCGGGATAAATACTGTAAAAAGCCCGTCATTCCGATGGATTCAAAGTGACAGGCCTTCAAGCATTTATGATATTACATATTACAATCCGTATTTCGCGAGGATCTGCTGCAGATCCAGAAGTGTACTTCCTGAACCTCCCATTCCATTTCCGACATAGGCGGCCAGTTCGATACAGCGTCCGTCAAGGACCCACTCACCGGTCTTCCTCTCGAAAATGAAATAACAGATACCGTCAGTTTTATCCGTACGGGTCAAATTAACGGTAACCACATACTTATCATCATACCTTTTTACTTCTTCAATATCGAAGATGACACCCAGCAGAATGGCCTTACGTGCTTCGGCTTCCGTCTCATAGGTTTCTTTTTTAATCATAGTGCATAGGGATCTGCATGAAACATTCGCTCTGAGATCACCCTCATTCGGTTTGTACGTCGACCATGTTCCGCTGTTGTGATTGATCGCGCCATAAGATTCAAGAACATACTCTACACGCTTTTTCATCTGAGCACGGTCGCTTCCCGGACCATATGTTGAAATACAATAGTATGCGATCATTCCAATAACGACCAGCCCGAGAAATATTGACGATGCAATTATGTAACTCTTCTTCATTTTCTTCCTTTTTCCTTAATAATCAGATATTCTTCATTTCATTAACAATCACTTCGTAGGCGGATTGCTCCACATCGTCGTAATTCTGGCCATCGACCATAATGTCAGAGAGGGCATCCATCGTATTTGAGAGTCTCCATTCACCATCGTAGTAGAAATATTCCAGAGTAATGTCACCCTCTCTTCCCTGATAGAAAATATGAACCTTTACCTTTGCATCTCTTCCGCTGATTTTCGTACTGGAAATATAGAATTTTGCATTTTTCAGAACAGAGGAGCCGATCATTGTAAAGAGATACTGTCCATCCATATCCGAATCCTTATACTGAGGAAGAAGTTTCTTTGCATTTTCAAGCGACGAGAGATCAACATCATCACCGGAATGGAGCAGATTCTCATTCATAAGTTCGGGATTATAGTCATCATCCACCTCAACGCATCCTGCTGAGGTGAGCGTCGCAACCGCGCTTCTTTTCAGCTTATCCTTCTTTGTTTTATGATCCTGGATCGCACCGACGACGATCATAACAATAACGATAAGCAGCAGAATTCCGGAGTAAATCCAGTATGACTTCTTCATATAAAAATCCCCTTATGTAAAATCACTTTGATATTACCATAAGCGCTCAAAAAGTGTAAACAATCTGTGAACAGGGGAATAAAAAACCTTATTCCGCAAATATAGCGGAATAGGACATATTAATCATCAGTATGCACATCGAGTTGCGGGAAAGGAATTGTAATGTCATTTTCTCTCAGACGGCTGTCAATCAGCGCAAGCACTCGTCTTCTCACCGTCGCCCGGTTCGAAGGAGCCACAATAAAGCGCACTCTGTAGAGGATCGCCGAATCCTGATACTCCTGAATGCCGATATACTCGGCTTTTCTCACTTCTTTCCAGTCAGTGATCTCCTTTACGACCTGAGTAAGGACTTCTTTGATCTTATCCGGAGATTCCTGGTAAGAAAGCTGAACATCAATATTCATCGTACCGTTATAAACAAGTACTTTATCGATATTACGGTTACAGATGCTGACCTCGTAGCCATCTTCACTGTTCACAATATGAGTCGATTTTAAGGTAAGACTTGTTATTTTACCGGAGTAATCACCGACTTTAACGATATCCCCAAGATGGAAGAAATCCTCACTGATAATATTCACACCCATGATGATGTCTTTAAGGGCATCCTGAAGTGCAAGACCGACGATAACACTGGCGATTCCGAGTCCGGCGATCGCAGATGTTACATCGATCCCGTTGATCTGAAGGATCACAAGAATACAGAGTGTGATAAGGAAATACTTAACGATATTCAGAATAATAGAAACGACACCGTTCTTCTTATCCGACTTACCGATAATCTTTTTAACAAAACGGCGAAGAGCGATCCAAACAATAAAGCATACGACCAGAACTGCAAGACAAAGATATGGTTTTGGCGATAACACCCAATTAATGATTTCGTCCATCTTGGATCCCCATTTCCTATGTAATACACAAATTATACGTGAAAAAACTGAAAAGAAAAAGCGTCCGCAGCTATCTTCTGCGAACGCATTTTGTTCTGGTCGGAGTGGCGAGACTCGAACTCGCGGCCTCTTGCTCCCGAAGCAAGCACTCTACCACCTGAGCCACACCCCGTCGCGAACCACTAAATGATACTTCTAAAACTATGTCATGTCAACTGAAATATTCAAAAGCTGATCATTTTCATATATATATCAACCTGCATTTGATTTTGTAAAGTAAAGATTATATTATATCTATGAAGCAAACTGCTTACATTCATTAAATTGGGGGTTGGGAAACGAATATGAAAAAGAGATTAATCGGAATTACATCTATCGTTCTCTCTTTAACATTACTTCTTTCATCATGTGTCTCAAAAGAAAAGAAAAAAGAAGATACTGACGCAGATCTTGACGAAAATGTTGTCGAGATCGTGGATGGCTACTTCTCACAGATCACGGATATGTCTTTCAGTAAGACGGACAAATACGCAGATACGTCTTCTTTCTCTGACCTGGATCTTTCTTCCGATGAGTTTGATGTAGTGAATGCACTCATGGGAACCGTGAAGTACGAGATCACCAAGACAGATATTGATGAAGAGAATGATAAAGGCAAAGCCACCGTTAAGATGACCTATGCCGATCTGGACGCTGTCCTTGAAGGATTTGACGGACAGGCCGATGCCGACAGTATTATTGAAGCAATCAAGGATAAAAACGTCAAAACTGTAAGCAAAACCGTTAAGATAAATCTTGTGCGCGACAAAGAATGGAAGATCGTCGATGATGCTCCGATCTTTGATGCGGTACTCTCTTCCCTGGATAAGATCGACAAACGCATCCATCCGGCCGAGACATCTCCGGCGCCGACTACAATGACGACTTTCGAGCCGACTACAATGACGACCGAAGAGCCGACTACAACGACTGAGGAAGAAACTACTACGACCACAACGAAGGCTACATCCGATACTTCGGATACCCAGGATACATCCAAAGATACCTCTTCTTCGGATCCGACCGGAACCAATCCGAATCCGCCTGCCGAGCATCAGATCCTTGTCGGAGACGAGCTGGATAAGCTCCTCAAGGATTTCGGCTTCAAGGCAACAACGGATTCTTCAACAGGCGTTAAGGGTATCGACTATACGTATCAGGACGATTTTGAGATGATGTACTTCGAGACCACTGATATCAGTATGTCAAAAACAATCTTTGATCAGTTTGCCAATGAACTCAGAGCTAAAAAGAGCGATTGTCAGGAGATCAAAGAGAGCACATATCTTAAGACCCTGAACATCTACCTGATCAAGATGAAGTCACAGGGTGATCATTCCTACGACTTCTATCTGTATTATGATGAATCTGTTGTCCTGATCGCAGGTATCAACGAGTACCCGGATGCAGACGTTTGTGTCGATTACTATGTACTGCTCGACAAGATCGGACTTTGGGATTTTGATGTAGATGACTGGACCTGATCCTGATCATTCCGATAACTGATCAAACTTAAAAAGAAGCTTTCTTGTGCTCCCGGTCTTCCGGGAAAAGCACTTGAAAGCTTCTTTTCTACCCCTCTTATCTTAAGAATTGAGTTCTCAATTCTTAACAGCTTTTTTGGTCTCGATCTCTTCGAGGAGTTTCGCCTCAAGAGCCTCAAGAGACATGGAACCGAGATCGTTCTCGAAACGGGAACGTACGGATACGGTTCCTTCTTCAACTTCCTTATCACCTACAGTGATCATATAGATGACCTTGTTGATGTTTGCTTCGCGGATCTTCTTACCGAGTTTCTCGGAACGGTCATCAACCTCAGCACGGATACCCTTCGCACGGAGAGCATCACGGATCTCGAATGCACGGTCAAGATGCGCATCCGCGATCGGCAGGATACGAACCTGTTCCGGAGCCATCCACAGAGGCAGACATCCTGCATATTTTTCGATGAGGTATGCCAGAGTTCTTTCGAAACAGCCGAGGCTGGTTCTGTGGATGATGTACGGCAGTTTCTTCTGTCCGTCTTTATCGATGTATTCCATACCGAACTTCTCAGCAAGCAGCATATCGATCTGGATGGTTACCAGTGTATCTTCCTTGCCAAATACATTCTTGTACTGGATATCAAGCTTCGGTCCGTAGAACGCAGCTTCATCAATACCGATGGTGTACTCCAGGCCGAGATCGTCAAGAATCTTCTTCATTGCAGCCTGAGCCTCTTCCCACTGCTCGGCAGTACCTTCGTACTTATTCTTCGGGTTTGCCGGATCCCACTGGGAGAAACGGAAAGAACAGTCTTCGAGAAGTCCGACAGTACCGAGGAAATACTTAGCCAGTTCAAGGCAGTTACTGAACTCCTCTTCCAACTGATCCGGACGGATAATGTAATGACCCTCGGAGATAGTGAACTGACGTACACGGATCAGACCATGCATCTCACCACTATCTTCGTTTCTGAACAAAGTAGAGGTCTCGGTCAGTCGCATCGGAAGATCTCTATAACTTCTCTGACGGTTCAGGAATACTTGATACTGGAACGGGCAGGTCATCGGACGAAGCGCAAAGCATTCCTTGCTCTCATCATCTGCATCACCCATGATAAACATACCATCACGGTAGTGATCCCAGTGTCCGGAGATCTTATACAGGTCACGTTTTGCGAAATAAGGAGTCTTGGTAAGAAGACAGCCATTCTTCTGCTCGACATCTTCTACCCAGCGCTGGAGAAGCTGGATAACACGTGCACCCTTCGGCAGAAGGATCGGAAGACCCTGACCGATATAGTCTACTGTTGTAAAGAATTCAAGCTCACGGCCGAGCTTGTTATGGTCACGCTTCAGCGCTTCTTCTCTGGCGGCAACGAAAGCCTTCAGCTGTTCCTTATCCGGGAAGGAAGTACCATAGATACGCTGAAGCATCTTGTTCTTTTCGGATCCTCTCCAGTAAGCGCCTGCGCAGGAAAGAAGCTTGAATGCCTTGATCTCGCCTGTGCTCTCCATATGCGGACCTGCACACAGATCAGTAAACTCGCCCTGCTTATAGAACGAAATAACAGCATCTTCCGGAAGGTCATTGATGAGCTCGACTTTGTACGGTTCACCGAGTTTCTCCATCAACTCGAGAGCTTCTTTTCTCGGAAGTTCAAATCGCTCGATCGGGAAGTTCTCCTTCACGATCTTCTTCATCTCATCCTCGATCTTCTTAAGATCTTCAGCGGAAAAAGCTTCATCTCTGTCAAAATCATAGTAGAAACCGTCATCGATGGCAGGTCCGATCGCAAGCTTTGTCTCAGGCCACAATCTCTTAATTGCCTGCGCCATGATGTGCGAAGTACTGTGACGATACTTGTTTCTTTCTTCTTTGTTTGCAAAATCAACCATTTTCGCATTCCTCCTTTTTGGTTTTGCAGCTTATTCTTACGGAATACAAAAAAGCCATGTATCCCGACGATAGGGATGCATGGCTGCACGGTTCCACCCTAATTGCCCGGAAAAAACCCGGACCACTCATTACCCCTTTTAACGCTTGTAGGCAGCGGCTGCTCCATACTCATTGCTTTTCCGGAGCGCAACTCTGAGGTGGTATCTCCCGATCCTTCCGCAAAAGAACTTCCAGCCGTGGTTCTTCCTCTCTGACCGTAAGAAAATCAGGAAACATATCCTCTTCTACGTCTTTTATGTGATACAGTTTATTCCAAGAGAACCCGAAATGCAAGCATTTTAAACTGAAAGTACACATAATGCGGAGCAATTAATGCATTCCGAGCTTACTTTCCAGACGATGGGAGAAAATAAGGATCTGTGCGATTTCCGGATCGGCCGCCGTATCTCCGAGCCCCTGAACAAAAACATAACATGTATCAGAACAGATCAGCTCCAGGAAACAATAACCATATTCCGGCTGGTCTTTATCGAGGTAGCCTTCATATTTGATATAGTTATCCGACCTGACCATTTCACGGGAATTCAGCGGTGCACTCGAAGTAACAAGTTCCTCTGCCAATTCTTCAAAAGTCTTGCCCTGAAGTTCATTAACAGTAACGATCATCTTCATCGTATCGTTAAAGGCGATAAAACTCTTACCTGATGCATCATCTGAGATCATTAATCCGTTATCCTTACAGAAAGTTCGGATATCCTGAAGACTGAACTGGATATCTTTATGCGAACGGTATGATCTGGATGATTTCCATATATTCTGCGCTGTCTTCTTCAGATAGCCGATCTGCTTTGTCTCGGAATCAGTATCAGTAACTTCCTCTTCCGGCTTCTTATCTGAACCTTTTACTTTTTTCACATAATACCAGCAGCCGAAACCTACCGCTGCGATAAGGATCACTGCCACAAGGGTAATAAACGCATTCTTCCAGAGATTACGGTCGCTATATGCCGGAGTTCTTCTGACATGCTCATCATCCGAATCATCCGAAACGGATTTCTTACTCTGTTCCACCGATTCCGGCGTAAGCCTGTCCGTTTCCTTCTCAGATTCTTTTACCGGCTCACGCTCAGGTTCTTTCTCCGGATTATCTGAAGAAAGAGACTCCGTGGTCTGCTGCATCTCTTCCTTTTTTTCAAGTTCGTCAGATGCCATATAATTATCTCCTGATCGAGCGGACATACTTGTCCAGCCAGATTTCATCAGTATACTCTCTATGATCGTCCATAAGGCATCCATAGCAAAGATCATCCGCGATCTCAAGGATCACATCTTTCAGTTCCAGATCTTCTTTCCACTTCGCATCGATGGCCTCATATCCGACGATTGCCCCGACGATATTTCCGGTAAGCGAGCCGGTAGAATCGCTGTCACCACTGTGATTGACAGCCGCAGTAATAGCAGCTGAGAAATCATTCTTATACTTAAGCGCGCAATACAGGGAAATGGCAAGCGCCTCATCACCGCACCATCCGGAACCGATCAAGGAAATGTTCTCGATATCAGACCGGTCGTTCGTCGACAGCAGAATGGCCTTCTCGATCAGATCCATAAAGACGCCGAGGTGCTTTCTCTGCGGGAAAAGCGTACGTATCATATCTGAAGCATCATTAACGATAGCCAGAAGATCAGGTTCACCCTCATTGGATACAAGGTGCTTAATGACATGAGTAAGGAAAGCCGCAGGCATAAATCCGAGTGAATGGGAATGTGTAAGTGCAGCAATCTCCGCACCTTCAACATCCGCGACACGATCGTCCTGATCACGGAGTCCGATACCTACAGGCGCGATACGCATTACACCGCCGCAGCCCTTACTGTGATTGATACGGTGTTCCGTCGATCCCTGCTCGCCGCTCGAAAGTGCATCGAGGCAGGTAGCACCCGGTGCACGGCAGTTCCAAAGGTCCTCTACCTCGGAAAGCCAGCAGATCCGTTCTTCATGATCTGTACCACGCTGTGTCTCCAGCCAGTCAAGGTAGGCCAGATAGACATAGTATCTGGGCTGTGAGGAAATACCGGAAAGCGCGGCGCGTGTCTGGCCGTAAAGAATACCATTTGCCGTAAACAGGCTCATCTGCGTATCATCTGAGAAAAGGGCAAGACCGGACGCGGGATCTTTGGCATAAGAAGTGATTCCTGAAGAGCCATACTGTTCAAGGATTTCATCATACTGTTTAAATTCGACGGGATAGCCGAGGGCATCACCACAAGCACCGCCGATCAGGCAGCCGCGGATCTTATCAAGAGACTTCTCACGTTCAGAAACGATGATCCGGAGTTCTTCCGGAAGATTCGTAATGTCCATATTTCACCCTCCCTATATGAACATTATATCAGATATCAAAAGGCTACACAGTTTTCTTTTTCCCGATGACCTGCCAAAGTATCTCTTTCCATGAATAACGGACTTTCTCAACACGCATCATCCACGCAAGTTTAAGAATATTAAAGACAACAAAAGAAATGACCGGTATCGAGAAGAAAGACGTACCGATACTTAAGAAGGCACAGATCAGGCAGGCAAGGACGATCTTGCCGTAATACTCATCCTTTGTGAAAAGAAATGATACGACCGAGACAAGCCCCAGCTGGACGAATCCGGCTGCAAAGCGTATGCATGATTCGAGAAGACCGTCCTTAATGACGACCGGGGAAGCCATAAACAGCATACAGATGACACTTTCCACAATGCAGATTCCATTCAGCTGCTTGCGGATATGATCCATCTTCTGCTGTTCAACCTTTCTCTGTTTCTCCTCTTCCTGGAGGCGGATCTTCTCTTCCCGCTCTTTTTTCCAGGTTTCCTCCATGTCGCGCTGTGCCTGGATACGGCCCATCTCGCGGTCATATCCCTCGCCGAACTCTCCGCTTCGGGAGATAAGCATTTTCTTGCCGCACACCGTACAGGTAGCTACTTTTAAGGCTGAATCAACTGTTACATTTGCACCGCAACCGGTACAAGTCATATCTACCAGTTTCATAGGCGTTTTCCTTCGTTATTTAACCGAAATCGTAAACGGATTACACATGATCCGGCTGCTGTAGTCGTGCTCGATCTCAATATAGAGGAGCATGCCGACCGTCTCGATCTCGCTGATTTTGGCCTCTTTGAGATCATCTGCCGAAATACGTACCGAATAGATTGTCTTCTCTCCCGGCGACAGCATACTGAACATGAAAAGATCGACTGGAAGATTATTGATGATAGACTCTTCTTTACGGACAGTAATGTCCTTATCCGTGTTGTTCTCAATCAGGAAAAGAAGTTCGTACCCACCTCTGTTGTCACTAAGCAGGTCAAGAACCGATATCTTAACTCCATCAGCATCATGGAAAGTGTATGCATACGGGAAATCGAAGGTCTTATTCGGATCATACAGGGATGTGTACACGGTAAGAAGCCCGGTCTTATAAGTTGCCTGCGTGTCAGTATACTCGACCGTAAAGAGAAGTTCGAATTTTCCCGGATTCCATATGCCAACTTCATCACCCAGAGTCTGGAAATAATCCAGATCGCAATCCGTCGACGAACCATTTTCAAAATCCATCATCCACATAGGGATCTCAGAAAAACCGTCTACCGCGATTCTTTCGAGACTGAGATTAACAGGATGTCCGCTCTGGTTGTCCACATGCATCTTAAGGGAACGTGTCGTTCCGGTGCCAAGAGAATAACCGTTTACACGGATGGAAAGGCCGTCCTGATTAAAAATCTCCGTATCCTCGATCACGACTTCCTGATACTCGTATCCAGGGATCTCATGAGGTCCTATCGTCTCCACGGGACAGTCGAACTGCGTGGTCTGCTGCGAATTCTTTGAAAGATCATCGCTTGTTGTGGGCGTGCTTCCATCAGGATCACTTGTCTGCACAGGCTCCGTCGTAGTAGGAACAGTTTCAGTCGTCGTCTCAGCCGTAATCCTGCCCTTGCCGGACAGTTTCTCACTCTTACCTTCTATCTTCTTGCACGCAGCAAAAGAAACAGGCATCGAAATAAGTAAAGTAAAAACCAGGAGAATTGACGCGAACCTTTTCATATCCATTCCTTCTTCCTTTTCTCTTTCCAAGAAAATTATAACACATACGATAGTCACTGTGATATGATGAAACGCGAAGGTTTAAACATCTATATTCCGGAGGATACTATGAAAAAAGCACTGTCGCTTGCCATTTGTTTCGTTCTTCTTATCCAGACTGCAGGCTGCTCCAGAAAGCCGCGGCTGACTGTCTCTTATTTCGAGAACTGTTCCACTTCAGATCTCGAGCTCGAGAAAAAAGAGATGAAAGAGAACGAAGAACCATACGGATACTACGATCTTGACAGTAAGATCGATTCTCTGGACCAGTCCGCAGGAAAAGTCGAACACTATTCTCAGGTCTATTCGAAAGCCGGTAACAACACCATTGGCAACCTTTATATGATTTATACGGATTACGAGCAGAAAACCGATGCTGCCGCTTACTTTGAGAAGCTCTCCGCTTCAGAATTGAGCATGGTCGAACAGGATCCGAGCATCCACGTAGTTAAATCCGCCGAGGATTATCTTCTGGTCCTCACATCCAAAGACCAGCTCACATATACCTTTGAGTCTCTTTATCTGCGGGATGATGTGATCCTTTTCACAATAGTTCTTCTTTCCGCTTCAGATGTCTCAAAGATGGACGCAGAATGGCTGAAGAAAGTAGATAAGCTCTTCGACCATCTCCGACTGAAGTCACCTTTCGCGCTTGAGCCGAAGATCGAAGAGCTCGTCGATTGACCGGTATATCCGATCAGAATTTACATAAACTTACTGTTCAGGCACAGGTACCGATTCCGGTGCCTGTTCTTTTTCCTGTTTTGCGTCGCTGTTCTTGTCCTTATTTTTATTTTTCTTCTTTGGTGTAAGAAGGAATTTAACTCCGTCTATAAGGTATTTCTCGATTACACCGAGAACGATCGACAGGATAAAGACAGTTACTGCAAAGACCCAAAGATCGTATTTCTTGACCTTGAACGGGAAATAGTGCTTTTCCATCAGGAATCTGGAGATCTCGAGAGCCATGAGATTCATGAGGTATGTATCCAGCGAGAACTTTCCAAAGAAGCGTGTCACAGGGTTCTCCACATGATACTTCATCATGAATACGATCACGAGAAGTCCCAGGAGAGCGAACAGCGGCAGCTGACAAAGATATGTGTAGAGCTTGTCGTAGAAACGCGGTCCTTTCTTCCAAAACTCTGACCAGTATCCGAAATGATCCTGACCATAATTGGACAGAAGATAAGCAAGATAAGTAAGGAGCAGCAGGATGTGGAACTTGACCGCATACAGTCTCTTGAAGAAAGAAGCGATCTTTGTTTCGAACTGGGCAAAAAGAAGACCGATCAGGAAAGCGATCGCGGAATTGACCCACCATTCTCCGCTAAACCACAGGATCTTCTGATCCTGCCACCACTTCGGCTGGTATGCGCCTCCCTGCCACCAGTTTTTCGGACCATGCCACCATGCAAAATGTCCGTTATAGCAGAATCCTACACCTAATCCGAGGATGGCCAGCGCAATGATCACAAAGCATACCGGACGGTTCTTGATAAAACGGAAGCAAAGGAAGAATACGAGATACAGGATCGCCAGAACGATCGGGAACCATGCGTACACGTTCATCATAGTAAGGCCTGTAAAGTTCCAGATCCAGCGTTCTTTCGACCACTTCACCCCTGCCAGGAAATACTCATAAATACCGTAGAGTATCACGTTCACATAAAAAGGGATCATGATCGACAAAACGATCCTTTTACGGATGAATCCCTTTAAATAGTTTTCTTTCGTATCCAGGCTCTTCAGAAGACCGTAACCGGAACAGAAAAAGAATATCGCTACGAAAAAAGCACCTGCGTTGACAAATGGACTCAGTACCTTTGCTTTCTGAAAAGCATCTTCCTGGGAGATGTGATGAAGGATAACACCGATTGCGGCAAATCCCCGGAGAGATTTCATGGTCTCCAGTGAATTGTAGTCATCATGGATCTCTTTCGTTCCCAGTTTGCTCTTGCTTCCCCAGAACAGGAGCATGAAGAAGAAATAATATGTGGCTATCCGAAGGATCGACCAGATATTGAAATAGTCTTTCAGCATATAAACCCTCTTATCCTCGATAATTCTTCTGTATTCTCTCATAATTACATTCCGAATGAAATAGGGATCGCGAATAATATAGAGTTTCTCGGGGTTTTTAGCATTTGTTTTCGTTTTCAAAGAAGAAAATTCATATTTTCATCAATTTTCAACGAAAGTTGTTCAATAAAATATAACTATAGATACTCGAGATCATTTGACCTCTTTTCTACATGTAGTTTCTATATCGAAAGGGGCTGCTCCTTCAAGGAACAGCCCCTCTTCATTTCCATATTCGAAAAATCAACCGAGATGGATCTTTGCTTCAGGATAGATGCTCTTGACCTTATTCTTATCCTTCATAACCAGTCCCATAGCGAATGTCAGAGGACCGACACGACCGAGGAACATTACGGGAATAATGGCCATCTGTCCAAGAAGCGAGAAGCTCGGGGTCGCCGCCGAGGACAAACCTACAGTACCAAAGGCAGACGCCGATTCGAAAAGCAGATCGAGGAAAGTAAACTTTCCGGAAGCGATCAGATCTCTTTCCGTTACCGAAAGAACACAGGTAAGTACGATCATCAAAAGGAATCCGAGCGAGAAGATCGTAAGCGCACGCTGTACAGTCGAACGCTCTACCCTGTGATTCTTTATGACAACTTCGTTCTTACCGGTAATATCACACTTCACCGCACTGATCAGAAGCGCGAAAGCCTGAACCTTGATACCACCACCTGTAGATCCGGCTCCGGCACCGATAAACATCAGAATAACGCAGAGCACCTTCGTACAGTCTCTCATCGCCAGAAGATCGATCGAGTTCATACCTGCAGTACGAAGTGACATCGACTGGAAAAGAGACGCATTCAGTTTCTCACCGATCGATAAGTTACCGATCGTAAGGCCGCCGTCATTAGTAAACTCCATCGCAAAAATAAGAACAGCGCCGAAAACAAGCAAGAACACTGTCATGAAGAAAGCCAGACGTGTATGGAACTTCATATGGATATTCGTGCGTTCTTTCTTGTCGTGCTTGATAAGAGTCTTGATTTTTCTCGTTGTATAATCGATCAGATCCTTCCATACGTGGAAACCGAGACCACCGGAGAAGATCAGGAAGGTCGCTGTCAGCATAACAACCGCATTGCCGTTAAAGGCAGTAAAACTGGAATAAGGACCGGAAGCAGTGTCACCCATCAAATCAAAGCCGGCATTACAGAAGGATGAAATGGATGTAAACAAGGCTTTGAATAGGCCATCACCAGTGCCGAATTCCGGAACAAACTGGGTAGCGAACAGGATAAACCCGATAAATTCAAAGGCAAACGTCATCAGAATGATCGTTTTCAAAAGGCCTTTCAATTCAGAGAACGAGAAACTTCCGCTGTTTTCCTGTGCCAGAACACGCGTACGTACCGATACTTTTCTGCGGAACAGGTTGACTGCAAATGAATAGATGGTTACGAGACCGAGACCACCGACCTGAATAAGGATCATCAGAACTATACGGCCGAATGTATTAAACGTCGTAGCAGTATCACGAACGATCAGACCCGTCACACATGTTGCGGAAACTGTTGTAAAAAGAGAATCCGTAAAACCGATACTGTCCCCGGAATTGGTGGCAAAAGGCATCATTAAGAGGATCGTACCGATCGCCATAATGAGCAGGAAGCTGGCAACGATAACACGGGCCGGGCGGTCCATCATCCACTGGATGATTTTTTTAGTCTTGCTTCGACGAACAAGCATTTACTGCACCATCGCTTTCCAAATCGCTTCAATATCCTTCTGCGCGCAAACCATCATGATCTGGTCTCCGGCATGCATTACCGTACTACCTACAGGGGTGATCGTTCCACCATCCTGACCTGCCATAACAACGACACGGGAACCGTGGATAAACTTATACTCGATCATGGACTTTCCGCACGCATCTGACTTCTCGGATAAGACGAACTCGATCAGCACGTGATTCGAATTCTTAATACGGTGAACGATACGAAGACCTTCAAAGTCGATCTCCTGCTCGATCATGCTTGCAAGGATCTGTGTGCCCGAAAAAGCACGATCGATGCCGAAATGCTCCATGATCTTACGGTTCTTCGGATTATTAACACGGGCAATTGCTTTGGATACACCGAGTTTATTCTTCGCAATCTGACAAGCGATCAGGTTGGTCTCATCCTGATTCGTCAGGGCAACGATCATGTTTGCGCCTTTGCAGGCCTCAAACAGCACCGGGTAGGAAGATCCGTCGCCATTGATGACTTCCGCGACCTGATTATCGGCAAATTTCTTCGCCGCATCCGGATCCTTATCGATGATTACGATTTCGTCCGCCTGTTCCAGCTCGTGGATCAGATAGTGAGCAAGTTTTCCTGCGCCAACTATAACGATCTTCATAAGAACACCTAACTGATCAGACCTTCTTCTCGGCCAGGATCAGCTTATCTCCCTTCTCCAGTTTCATACTCGGAAGAGTAGTCATAAACGAATCATGTCTGACGATACCGAAAATGTGTCTGCCCTCAGTATCTTCAACATCACGGACTTTCGCGCCTGCAAAGCCGTCCTCGAGATCAAGGATAGTAAATGCGACACTGTTACCGAATATATTCGAAATACACTGTCCGGTAAAATCTTCCTTCTTCACTTTGCCGTCAATAGCGCGCATAAAAGCATCAGCTGTCAGAACTGTAGACGAAATGGAAAGGAATCCGCCGTCATCAAAAAGGTGGTAGTCCTGGGAAGCAAAAACTCTTGTAATAACACTATTCACGCCGAAAATATCTCTTGCGATCTCAGAAGCCATGAGATTCTGGTTCTCACTCTCACTCATCGCGCATACGATATCCATGGAACCGATATCGGCTTCTTTCAGAATATCAATATCAATAATGATACCGTTGATCGTCAGGATACCGAGATTATACTGCTGCTCGATTTCCTGTGCTCTCGGATCGACCAGTACACATGTATGCCCCTTCTCAATCAAGCGTTTCATCAGGAAAATACTCGAACGCGAAGCGCCCAAAATCATTATCTGCATGAAAACGGCCTCCAAATATGTTATTGATCCGCCCCGTTTGCCAGGAGATAACCGAGGATCGATGCGGCAGATGCCGCATTTAATGACTCAGCGCGACCCGGCATTGGTATCTTAATCAGTATATCACAACCAGACGAAGTGCAATCCCTTAATCCATTCGCTTCATTTCCGATCCAGAGTGCTGCCGAACGCGGGAAATGCGCCGTTCTAAGGTCTTCGCCATGCAAATGTGCCCCGATCGACGGAACTCCATTTTCTTTTAATGTATCAAGGATACTTTGACTGTCCGGGAATGAGATCAGCGGAATATGAAAACATGACCCCATAGATGCCCGAAGTGATTTTTCATTATAAGGATCTACACAATCTTCAGTGAAAAGCACTGCAGTATATGCAAAAGCATCCGCCATACGGATGATCGTCCCCATATTTCCCGGATCCTGGACATGTTCGAGCACGATATACCTGCTCTTCCCTTTCTCATACGGGAAACCGTCGTCGAGGGAAGGTGCTTTTACAATCAGAGCCATTCCCTGTGGATTGATCGTAGATGAAAGTTTCGAGAACAAAGATTCTGAAAGAACGATCACCTCAACACCGGAAAGAGACGGATAAGTCTGCTTCCATGCATCGGCGATCTTCTCTTCCCCGGAACGGATGATGATCAGTTCAGGAATGAGTCCGCTCTTGATTGCATCTTCGCACAAACGCAAACCCTCGATAAAGACCTTTCCCTGTGTCCGCGTGACCTTACGGTCGTGCAGGGCAACAAGTGATCGGAATCGAGGGTTTTCTTTGCTTTTTATCTCGAAATAGCGTTCCACTCGGAAAATCAGAGAGCGCTCTTAGCCTGCTCGCAGAGTGCAGCAAATCCCTTCGGATCTGTGATAGCGATATCAGACAGTACCTTACGGTCGAGAGCGATGTTCGCCTTCTTAAGGCCATTCATGAAACGGCTGTAGGAAAGACCATTTACACGGCAAGCAGCATTGATACGCTGGATCCACAGCTTGCGGAAGTCTCTCTTCTTGTTTCTTCTGTCACGATAAGCATAGTTACCGGACTTCATTACCTGCTGGTTAGCAACTTTGAACAGCTTGCTCTTGTGGCCGAAATATCCCTTCGCCTGCTTTAAGATCTTATGATGACGCGCTCTTGTACGCATACCTCTTTTTACTCTGGACATGGTATTGTTCCTCCCTTAGATATTTAAACTAACTTTCAAATCCATCCGGTACCGATTATTTATACGGAACCATTGTCTTGATGATCTTCGCATTCGGCGCAGAGCAAACAGCTGTGTGACGAAGATGTCTCATTCTCTTGCTCGGTCTCTTGCTCAGGATGTGGCGACGGAAAGCCTGGGAATACAGAACCTTACCGGTACCCGTTACCTTAAATCTCTTCTTAGATGAACTGTGTGTTTTCTGCTTAGGCATTTTTCTATTTCCTCCTTAATCACAATCAGTTTTTCTTAGGAGCTAAGAACATAACCATGTTCCTGCCCTCGATCTTTGCCGGCTTATCGATCTGGCCGACCTCAGCGCACAGTGACGCGAACTTCTCCATTACAGCATATCCCTGGTTCTGGTAAGCCATCTCACGGCCACGGAACTTCACGATAACTTTGACTCGGTTTCCATCTTTAAGGAAACGGCATGCGTTCTTCGTCTTGACATTCAGATCGTGATCTTCTGTGGTCAGCTTCATGCCGACTTCCTTCGTCTCGATCACCTTCTGGTTCTTACGGGCTTCCTTCTCACGCTTGGACTGTTCGAACAGATACTTGCCGTAATCCATTACTTTACAGACCGGGTTGTCAGGGTTATTTGCGATCAGTACAAGATCAAGTCCTGCAAGATCTGCGGCCTTTCTAGCCTGCTCGATCGGAACAATACCGACCATCGTACCATCTGCATCAATCAATCGCACCTTCTCAAAACGAATCTCTTCGTTGATTGGCTGCCCATTATTCTGTCTGGCGATAAGAACCCACCTCCTTAATACAAAAACGGAGCGAAACTCTCCCGCTTCACTCCGTCAAAACTTACTTGAAATAAGCCACTTTAGTGAACCTCTTCATCGGAACTTGAGGTGAGAAGCGGAAACTCCTACTTGCTGTAACTTCAACATAATAACTGTTCAATTATTGCTTGTCAAGCAGAATATGCAATATTTCTACTGATATTTCAGCCCACAGGGTCATTATATTCAATATAACGCAAAAAAGGAATCCTATATGCTATAATCGCTTATATCAATCCAAGAATTAAGGAAGTGGACGACATGATTTCTAAAGAAATAGAGCAAAAACTCTCCGGCGGCTCTCTCATCCGCAAGATGTTTGACGAGGGCTCCAGATTAAAGAAGATCTACGGAGAAGATAAAGTATTCGATTTCTCCATCGGTAACCCGGACCTCGAGCCTCCGAAGGAAGTAAAAGATGCACTGATCGAGCTTGCTAACGCAGATATTCCCGGGATGCACGGCTACATGGCGAATGCCGGCTACCCGGAGACAAGACAGGCGATCGCTGACAAGCTTTCCGCAGAGAGCGGTGTTCAGATCGGTATCGATTCGATCTGCATGACCTGCGGCGCTGCATCCGGCATGAACAACATCCTTCGTGCCATCATCGAGCCGGAAGACGAGATCATCCTTCTCGCCCCCTTCTTCCTCGAATATCTGAACTATATCAGCAATGCCAAGGGAGTTCCTGTCATCGTGAATACTGACCCGGATACCTTTCTGCCGATCATGTCCGAGATCGAGAAGGCCATCACTCCGAAGACAAAGGCGATCATCGTCAACTCTCCGAACAACCCGAGCGGCGCGATCTATCCGAAGGAGACCCTGATCGAACTCAATGCTCTTCTGAAGAAGCAGGATCATGTCATCCACGTTATTTCCGACGAGCCGTACATTGATCTGGCATATGACGGAATGAAGGTTCCTTCTTCCCTGTCCTACTTTGACAACCTGATCGTCTGTTTCTCCTGGAGTAAGTCCCTTTCCCTTCCGGGCGAGCGTATCGGTTATACCTGTGTCAGCCCGAAGCACGAAGATTTCGAACTCCTCACACAGGCACTCGTACTCTGCAACCGAATCCTCGGCGCAGTTAATGCTCCTGCTCTTATGCAGCGTGTCGTTGCTAAGGCGCTGAACGCGAAGGTCGATGTCCCGAACTACGAAAGAAGAAGAAATCTTCTTTACAACATCATCACCGAGGCAGGCTTCACCTGCACCAAGCCGCAGGGCGCCCTCTACCTGTTCATGAAGACCCCGATCGAGGACACGAAGTTCTGTGAAGTCTGCGCGAAGTATAACGTACTGGTCGTTCCCGGTTCCGCTTTCAAGCGTGAAGGTTATGTAAGACTTGCATTCTGCGTATCCGAAAAGACGATCACAGGATCGAAGGAAGCTTTTGAAGCGATTGCAAAAGAACTCGGGCTGAAGGCCTGATCGCCTGATCACACCTTTTCAGTGATAATTACGAGCATGGTTCCGTCTTTCATGTCGAAGCCATGCTCTTTTTCTTTCATATCAAACTCGTTACTGACTGTAAGCGAACTTCCAGGCAAAATATCACGGTCGCAAAGCGGATACTTCATGCCGACAGTACTTACGGAAAAAGCACCTTTGCCCAGAGGTATCAGCGAACAGGTATTCTTCGCGCTCACCTTATCTTCCGGAGCGGTCCAGTGATTCTCGCCACTCAAGGGATATACCCATGTCTTTCCGTCAGTGGTCACGATATCGTAGCCCTCTTCACAAAGACGCATAGTAAGAAGAAGATTCGACATGACATGATCCAGACGTCCGAGCAGTGAAGTTACGAACAGGATCTTCCTGTCTTTCGGAACACTTCGGAGGCACAGTTCAGAATCCGTCATATCCTTTTCGATTGGGAAAAGACGGTTAGCCACATGATTCTTCTCTAGAAATGACTTTGTTTCATCAGAAATGGAGTCCATATCGCCCCACACCGTATCCGGGACAATATTATAAGGTGTCAACGCATCTGCACCACTGTCTGCGCAGATGATCTTCTCTGCACCTTCCAGGGCTTGCAGGAGTAAAGACAGATCTTTATTCGGGCCTCCTGCAATTACGACATAACACACGAGCGAAGCTCCTTAATGGCTTTGACATGGTCGTCGTTGGAGAATACGGCAGACCCTGCTACGAGATAGGACGCACCGGCCTGGACGACCCTCGGAGCCGTCTCCGTGTAAATACCGCCGTCAACAGAAATAAGGGTATCTGCGTGATTCTCATCAATAACTTTTCTAACCGCCGCGATACGCTCCAGGGACTCTTCCATGAAGTGCTGTCCGCCAAAACCGGGACGAACAGACATTACGAGGACCAGATCACACTTCGTAACGTAAGGCAGTACCTTTTCGATCGGGGTATCCGGATGAATCGAGATACCTGCGCGCTTACCGAGCTTGCGGATCGCATCGATCGCTACATCGGGATCATCTACAGTCTCAACATGGAAAGTAAGCATATCCGCGCCTGCATCCGCAAAAGGCTTAAAGAAATCCATAGGATTCGTTACCATAAGATGCACATCGAAAACCATGTTCGTGCACTTACGGATAGACTCAACAACAGGAACACCGAAAGTCAGGTTCGGCACATAATGACCATCCATCACATCGATATGGAGAAAAGACGTCTCCTTTTCGACTTCCCTGATCTCTTCGTTGAGACGGCCGCAATCCGCAGCCAGTATGGATGGGGCGATCACCACATCATTCATTTTCCAAAACCTTCCTTCTATTTCCCATATTTCTTCGAGTTCACTAATATTATATCCAAAAATTCACGGTATCGCGCAAGTCTTCCCTCCGTGATACCACTTTCTTCGATCCTGCATCCAAGTTCACCGGTATGGCGGCAGTCCTGGAACCTGCACTTTCCAGTGATCCGCAGGAGTTCCGGATACCCGCCGGCGAGATCTGCTTCATCGATTCCGATGCGGTCGACATCCAGAGACGAAAAACCCGGAGTATCGATCAGGAAGCCTCCCTTAAACGGGAAAAGCTCCACATGGCGGGTAGTATGCTTACCTCTCTTCAGTCTTTCACTTATACTTCCCACTTCAATATTCTCCATCCCGGTAAGCCGGTGGCAAAGCGTAGACTTTCCGACTCCGGACTGTCCGGCAATACCGACCGTATGGCCTTCGAATATCTCATGGATCTGATCATCTGGAAGCATCTCCTCCTGCGAGGACTCCACAACGCGGAAACCTGCATCGGAATACTCCCTGATCAGGACATCTGCTTTCTCACGGGAAAGATCTGTCTTCGTCAGCCAGATCAGTGGTTCAATATCCAGTTTGGGACAAAGGATCAGAAGCTTATCCAGAAGTTTCAGATCTGGCTCGGGATTTGCTGTCGAAACAGCAATGATCAGAACATCAATGTTCGCGACACTGGGACGGATAAGAAGGTTCTTCCGTTCACCGATTGAGACAATTGTAAAAGGAATATCCGGATCTCCGGACGGTTCCACTTCACAGTAATCACCCACTGTCGGAATCACTTTGCGGTTACGGAAGATGCCACGGGGTTTGGCGAAAACAGACTCACCCTCATCAAGCAGGATCGTATAGGATCCTCCTATCCCTTTGGTAATGCGTCCGTTCTTCTTTTGTTTCGATTCGTCTGCCGTAATTCCCCTTGCCTCGTTTCTAGCTTATTTCACATCGTTTTCAGATCAGCCGCCCTGATAATCCGGAATCGGCGGCGGCGGTGGTTCCTGAGTCGGAGTCGGCGTATCCTGATGCGGCTCCGGCGTCGGTGTCGGCGGCGGCGTAGGTGTAGGCGTCGGAGTCTGAGTCGGGGTCGGCTCAAATACCGCCGTCAGATGAATATCCTTCTCCGGCATAATAAATGTATATGTCGAAGAATAACTGATCGGGTTATTCGCTTCATCTACCCATGCGACAAACTGATATCCGATACTCGGTACTGCAGCAATAGTAACCGGAGAATTTGTCGCGTACACGCTGTCTCCGGATACAGAACCCTGTCCCTGGGAAGCGAGCACAACATTATATCCGATGACTTCCGGTGTCGGAGTCGGCGTTCCGCCTCTTGCCACATCCTCTGCATTTCCGACATAGAGTCTGATTGCAGACTTTCTCTGCACCTTGGTCCCCGGTGTCGGATCAGTAAGCATGACGAAAAGATCCTTCTCCTTCAGATTCTGCGCCTGAAGTTCCGGGCTCATCTCAATTGTCTCAAGAACGAGTCCTGCCTCATCTATTGCTTTTCTTGCAGACTCCAGATCCATCTTCAGAAGGTTCGGAACTTCAACTTCCGAAGACTGACGGCTGAAAACGATCGTAATAGCCGAATTCGGCTTTACCTTCGTTCCTGCCGGCGGTTCAGTACGGATAACAAGTCCCGGCTCGATGGTGTCATTGATCTCCGGATGGGCGTTTACATTAAATCCCTCGACTTTAAGCGCCTCAAAAGCAACTTCATACTTCATATTGGTATAGTCCTTAAGTTCAACATCATCAGGCGCTTTACTTACAGTAAGAATAAGAACATTGACGGAACTGTTATTCCGCATCTCCATGCCCTCCTGAATATTCTGTTTTACGACAATATTCGGAGCATAGTCCGTACGGACTTCATACTCGAGTTTAAACGTAGTAAATCCGTGTTCCTGGAAACTCTGCTGGACTTCCACGATAGTCTTTCCGACGTAGTTCTGAACGACAAATACGCTCTGCGTCTCCTGTTTTACAGATTTCTTCAGGGTGTCCGTCACAAGATAGGTAAGGCCGATAAGGATACCGATGATCAGGACGACGACCACGATAACGATCAGGTTATCTTTCCAGCGGGATCTTCTTCTCGTCTTGATGGAACGCTCAATATCCTTCAGTTTTCCGTAATTGGGTTCCTGACGTATAACCGGGGTAACACCTGTTACATCAACATTCTCGATCGGAGTTTCCGCATTGGTATCCACGATACCGTAAGAACCGTTCGGGTCGACCATCAGGGCATCAAGTTCAGTTACCATCTCACGGATAGACTTATAGCGGAGCTTCGGATCCTTCTGCATCGCTTTCTGAATGATCGCATCGAGACCCTGCGGAATGCCCGGAACGAAGTTAGAAGCATACGGAACCGGTTCCTGTAGATGCTTCACGGCAATTGCCACGGAATTATCCCCGTCGAAAGGCACTCGTCCGGTTACCATCTCGAACAGCGTGACACCGAGAGAATAAATATCGGAACTCGGGCTGACGATACCGCCTCTGGCCTGCTCCGGCGAGAAATAATGTACTGAACCGAGCGCACCGCCCGATGTCAGAGTAATCGTATGGTTAGTAGATGCGTGCGCAATACCGAAGTCCGTCACCTTCGCAATACGGTCACGGGTGATTAGGATATTATGCGGCTTGATATCTCTGTGAACGATACCATTCTGATGAGCCGTATCCAGTGCCATTCCGACCTGGATAACGATCGGGACGGCGACCTTCCAGTCAAGATGACCATTCTGCAGGATCATGTCCTTGACGGTAATACCCTCGACATACTCCTGTACCATGTATCGGATATTACCTTCCTGGCCTACACCGAATACATGGACGATATTCGCATGGGAAAGCGACGAGGCCGCCTTCGCCTCAGTGTCGAAACGCTTAATAAACTCGACATTTGTAGCGAATTCCTGCTTCAGGATCTTAATCGCCACGTTCATTCCGGACGACAGGTCAGCTGCCAGATATACATCTGCCATACCGCCACTGCCGATCAGTTTTATGATGCGGTATCTTCCGCCTAAGATCATGCCCTCAGGGCTCATATTCGCACTCATGTTTTCTCCTTGCCTTTGCGTGACTCATATTCCGCCACGATCATCGATATATTATCAGGAGCTCCGGCCGCCTCAGCCAGATCCTTCAGCAGCTGCAAACAATAATTCAGATCCTTATGTTTTCGCAGCACTGCACGTATTGTCTTATCTTCTACACAACTGTATAGACCATCTGAACATAAAAGTATAACATCTCCGTTGCTAATTTCAACCGAAAAGGTATCCGGCTTAACATATTCATTAACACCGAGGGAACGGAGAAGCACGTGTCTTTTCGGGTGATTCCGCGCTTCCTCCTTCGTGATCATACCCTTATCAACCATTCTCTGGACCAGCGTATGGTCGGTCGTAAGCGTCCGCATCTTCTGTCCGTGCAGAAGGTAAGCCCTGCAGTCGCCGATATGGGAAATATAAAGCGTTTTGCCTCTAAGAACGGCAACTGTAAGCGTCGTGCCCATCCCGCGGTATCGGAAACTGCTGAGAGACGCCAGATATACCTTAACATTTGCTTTTTCGAGAGTGAAAGCCAGGAGTTTCTGCAGTTTCTGGGCATCATCCGCCTCAAAAAGATAGTCATTCAGAGACTGGATAACATACTCGACCGCGGTCTTGCTGGCAAGCTCTCCTGCCGCATGACCACCCATACCGTCCGCGATGACGAAGCACTCGTCCTTACCGACGGAAAACACAGAAAGACAATCCTCATTGTTGGTGCGTACCAGACCTTTGTCAGATACACTCACTACTTTCATGTCAGTTTCTTCTCCTGCAGGCCCCTGCGCAACTGTCCGCAGGCTGCCATGATATCCGTACCCATCTCACGTCTCAGGGTCACGGTCATTCCGTTCTTTTCGAGAAGATCCTGGAACGCTCTGACCGAACCGGGCTTACTTCTCTTAAATGGACTGCCGTCAAATTCGTTGGCAGCGATCAGATTGATATGACAGTGGATTCCTTTCAGCACGCGGCAGAGCTCTCTGGCACACTCAGGTGTATCGTTCACGCCGTCGAAGAGTGAATACTCGAAAGTGATCCTCCGGTTCGTATTTTTCTCATATGTCCTGCACGCGTCAAGCAGCTCGGAAATGCTGTACTTGTTCGCGATCGGCATGATACTCTTACGAAGCTCATCGTTCGGCGCATGTAAAGATACCGACAGATTTACCTGCATATCAATCAAAGAAAATTGTATCATTTGCGGTACAAGTCCGCAAGTTGACACCGTGATGTGTCTAGCGCCGAGATTCAGCCCTTTCTCGTCATTTGCGAGGTGCAGGAAACCAATCAGTTCCTCATAGTTGTCGAAGGGCTCTCCGATACCCATGACAACGACACTATGGATCCTTTCTCCTGCAAAAGCACCGGCAAGCAGCACCTGACCCAGCATCTCACCTCTTGTGAGCGACCTTCCGAATCCTGCATGTGCAGAGGCGCAGAAACGGCATCCCATCTTACAGCCTGCCTGTGAGGAGATACAAATCGAAAGGCCTGTCTTATAACGCATCAGTACGGTCTCCACGCAGTGACCGTCATAGAGGCGGAATACGAACTTCTGTGTACCGTCGATCTCGGAGACCAGGTGCTTTTCGATACTCATACTGTCGCAGACGAAGTCCTCCCGGAGCGCACTCTTGATGTTTCCGGGAACATTACTCATCTTATCCATATCCAGTACGCCCTTGCTGTACCATGAGTAGATCTGAGCGGCACGGAATTTCGGGAATCCCTTTTCCTTTACATATGCTTCCCAGTCGGGAAGATTAAGATCGAGTACAAATTTTTTACCCATCAGAGTTTCCTCCTTAACTTTGCAATAAAGAATCCGTCCATGCCTTCTTCATCCGGCAGGATCGTCATCATGCCTTTCTTCGCGGATGCCAGAAGTCTTTCATTCCTCTTAAGCTCTTCCGGAAGAAGATGATCGAAAGCAACCGTTTCAAACTCAGGATGTCCGGAAAGGAATGATTCCACCTGAATCTCGTTCTCGTTCGGGTTTACCGTACATGTACTGTACACCAGATAACCGCCCTCAGCTACACGCAGGCAGCTGTTCTCAAGGATCTCCTTCTGCACCGCGACGAGGGACTGCATCTTCTCATAGGTCATACTCAGACGGATATCCGGCTTCCTGTGTAGAAGTCCCAGACCGCTGCAGGGAACATCACAGAGAACCAGATCATATGCCGGAAGGAGCTTTTCCTTCTCGTCTTTCAGGAAAGTCACGTCGTAGTGAAGTGTCGAAATGCATGAAAGGCCGAGTCTTTCCGAAGTCTCATCCACCATCTTCAGTCTGACATCACTGGCATCGAGTGCGTCGATATGTCCCGTATCCTTCATAAGCTCCGCCAGATGACAGGTCTTACCGCCGGGAGCACTGCATGTATCCAGAATATTCCATCCTTCGGAAGGATCCGAAATCACACCGACCAGCATTGCCGACAGGCTCTGTACAGAAAACAGGCCTCTCCGGTAGCTGTCCGATCCGGAAATATCCATGCGGTTTCCTTCCAGGACAAGTGCTTTTGCATAAAGAGGATCACGCGATACCTGAAGTCCTTCTCCGGCAAGCGCCGTGATCAGTTCCTCCTCGTCACTTATGCGGAAAAAGTTCGGCCGGAGATCGATATTCGGGATTGAAAGATATGCCTCCATGACCTTCTCCGCCTTCTCCCTGCCGTACCACTTGATAAAGCAGCCGGAAATCTCACTCTTAAGCGAGAAACGGATATCCGCTTTCTTAGAAGGGATCTTCAGAAGCGCATCTTTTCCTTCCTTCGAAAGCTTACGGAGAACTGCATTGACCATGGTCTCCGCGCCGGAAGGACATACCTCCCTGGCAAGGTCTACTGTCGCAGACACTGCCGCATATTCCTTGACCCCATATGCGAAAAGCACCTGCCACGCACCAATTCGGAGGCACGTTCTGACAGATGCATCGAGTTTACTTAATTCTTTCCGGAGATACGGAGCGAGCATAGCATCGATCGTGTACATTCTGGTGATCGTGCCGTAGACCATCGCCGTAACAAAAGATCGGTCCTGTTCAGACAGATCCGGTCCGGCCAGTTCCTGTTTCAGCACAAGATTGGAATAGCCTTGGTTTTCCAAGACTTCCAGCAGGCAGCGGTAAGCCGTGGTTCTGGCATCGTCCGGATGTGGAGACATTATTCTTCGTCCTCCATCTTTCCGCCGACTTCAAAGTTATGCGCGCAGTCAACTGCCTTCATGCGCTTGCCAGAAGCAGGCTGCAGTTCCAGAAGAAGAAGCGGTGCATCCTGGCACATAACTGCCAGTGTTCCCTTCCTGCCATAGATAACGGTACCCGGTACCGGGTCTCCGTTCATCGTACGATAATTCGTCAGAAGAGAATCATCCTCTGCCGGCATCGCATCGTAGATCTTCAGTTTTCCGCCCTTCCATATCGTGGATGCTCCCGGCCAGGAAGACAGAGCTCTTACCTGTGCACAGATTGCAGAGCACGGGCGGTTCCAGTTAATCTTACCCTGATCCTTCGAGATCGGCGGCGACATTGTCGCTTCATCTTCATTCTGGGGAACCGGCTTGATCGTTCCGTCAATATATCCTGGAAGCGTCCGGATCAGAAGATCCGCACCGAGATCAGCCAGCTGCGCCATCAATTCAGGGGTATGCACTCTCGGACCGATGGTGATTGCTTCCTGAGTCAGGATATCACCGGTATCCATACCGACATCCATCTTCATGATCGTCACACCGGTCTTCTCATCTTCATTCAGAATCGACCACTGCACCGGCGCCGCTCCGCGGTACTTCGGCAGCAGTGAGCCATGTACATTCACACACTCATACTTCGGAAGCTCGAGCATTTCCTTCGGAAGGATCTTTCCGTAGGCAGCCGTAATGATCAGATCCGGTTCGACCGATCTGATCTTCTCCAGCGCTTCAGGAGTTCGAAGAGAGTTTGGCTGATAGACCTCGATACCTCTCTTCTCAGCTTCCGCTTTCGCTGGAGGAGCCGTCAGGATCATCTTACGTCCGACCGGCTTATCCGGCTGGGTAACTACGAGCACCACATCATATTTCTCGTCACACAGACGTGAAAGCACTGTCGCCGCGAGTTCCGGCGTTCCCATAAAGACAATTCGCATATTACTCTTCTTCTTCTCCGTCCTCGAGATCTTCCTCGTCTACTTCGACGACCTTGTCCACAAAGAGGATACCATCCAGGTGATCGTATTCATGGCAGATGCAGATCGCCAGAAGGCCTGTTGCCTCCATATCAAACCATTCACCGTTTCTATCCTGTGCACGCACACGTATACGCTCCGGACGCTCGACATAGCCGCTCTTGCCCGGGCAGGACAGACATCCTTCACAGAAAAGAGTCGATCCTTCTCTCTCATAGATCTCCGGATTGATAAACTCGAGTTTGCCGGATTCTTCTCCGACATCAACTACAAAGATACGGCGAAGGATTCCGACCTGTACCGCTGCAATACCGATACCGCGGTTCTCGAAATACATCGTCTCGGCCATATCATCCAGAAGTGTATGGAGTCTCTCATCAAATTTCTCAACGGGGCGGGACTTTTTCCGAAGGATCGGATCACCCTCCACTACGATCTCACGAAGTGCCATGATTCTTTCTCCTCATGAAGTATGATTATACATTTTACCACATCGCGTCGATATCCGTAGAGATAGAATACCCATATCCCGCATAAGCCTGCTGAAGTTTGGCAAAGCCGTCAGAAAGCAATCCCTTATTCTTCGCTCTGACCACGATCTGATAGCGGTATCTGTTCATAAGTCTCGGTATTCCCGCAGGACACGGACCTAAGATCATCATGTCATCTCCGAGGTTGGCCGCCATCTCACGGAACGTTCCCGCGACCATATTGGCCTGCATGGCGCAAGCCTGTTCATTTTCATGCGTGATCATGATCCCGCCGATAGCTTTAAATGGCGGATAGGAAAGCTGTTCTCTGTACTTGATCTCGCTTTCGAAGAATCGTTCATAATCCTGTGTCGCCGCAAACGAATAGATCTCGGAATCCGGACTCAGTGTCTGGATAAATACGTGCCCGGGGACTTCACCTCGTCCCGCACGTCCGCTGATCTGTGCCAGTAATTGAAAAGCTCTTTCCCTCGCACGGTAGTCGCTCTGCCACAGTACACTGTCCGCCCCGAGGATACCGACTACAGAGACCTTCGGAAAATCATGCCCCTTAGCAATCATCTGCGTCCCGACAAGGATATCCGCTTCATGATTACGGAACGCCGTCAGTATCTTCTCATGCGCGCCCCGATAGGAAGTAGTATCCTGATCCATACGGATAACTCTGGCATTCGGAAAATCCTCCGAAGACCAGTCTTCGAGTTTCTGCACGCCGTCGCCTCTGACCGCCAGATATTCACTTGAACAGTACGGACAGGTATCCGGCTTCGGAATCACCTTACCGCAGTAGTGACAGATCAGGAGCTTATGTCTTCCCATCGTCTTCGTATGAAGCGTCATCGGAACATCGCAGTCCGGGCATCGGATCATAGACCGGCAGGAGGTACAGTAAACGTTCTGCGAGAATCCTCTCCGGTTCAGAAGCAGCATGACCTGCTCACCACGGGAAAGCGCATCTTTCATAGCTTTATAGAGTTTCCGGCTGAACATCGACGTATTCGTCGCCGCATGCTCCTCCTGCATATCCACGATATCGACCTTCGGAAGAACAGCTCCGCTTACGGCCCGGTTCTTCAGAGTCAGAAGCCGGATATATCCGAGTTTGGCCGCATAGAATGTCTCGACGGACGGAGTCGCTGATCCGAGAAGCAGCTTGATCCCCGCTTTATTGGCACGGAACCGGGCAACATCTCTTGCCGAATAACGAAGCATCGTATCGGCCTTATAGGAAGAATCGTGCTCCTCATCGAGAATGATCAGCTTCAGGTTATGAATAGGCGCAAACACCGCGGAACGGGCTCCGACCACGATATTCACTTCACCTCTTTGGATCATCTTCCAGGAATCATAGCGTTCCTTTGCCGTCATGCGGCTGTGAAGGACCGCAATCCCTGTCGGGAAATGGGCACGGATACGAGCCACGGTCTGAGGTGTCAGAGATATCTCGGGTACAAGATAAAGGACACTACCGCCCTCCTTCAGGATCTGCTCGGTAATACGGAGATACACCTCGGTCTTACCGCTTCCGGTCACCCCGAAAAGCAGGAACTCCTTCTTTCCTTCCGTATTGACCACTTCATCGACCGCAGCCTGCTGTTCATCATTAAGCGTAATTTCTGACCGGATGGCTTCCGGGAGCTCTTCTTCGGTCTTTTCCTTATTCTGCAGTTCCTCCGCCGTAAACTTCACGGAACGGATCTTCACCAGTCCGTTCTTTGCGAGCGTATCGATCGGAGAACGGCTGATCGACAGTTCCTGCATCAGATCCGCAAGCGTCATCTCCTCGACATCCAGAAGCCACTCCAGTGCACGGATCTGCTGGATCGAACCGACGGCTTCACTCTCCAGAGCTTCCCTTGCCAGTTCTTCCGAAACAAGGGATACCACCAGCTGGGATCGTCCGGTCCTTTTCGTGACCAGCGCCGGCACCATCTGATGCATCGCCGAGCCATATGTGCAGGCATATCTTTTTACAACGAACTTCAGAATTTCCAGCTGTTCTTGATTCAGAACAGGTTCTTCCTCCACAAGAGAGTCGATCGTCTTAAGCTGGTATTTAGAATCAGATGTCTCCTTCAGATTCAGGACAAGCGCCACTTCCGCGCGGTTTCCCTTTCCGAAAAGCACTCGCACATACTGACCTTCCCGGATCTTCTCCTGAAGCTGTTCCGGGACAAGATAATCGTATATCTTGTTAGTCTGCCATACGCAGTCGCGCAGGACTACTTGAGCGATCATGGCTTCTCCTTTCGAAAGATCATCTCATCGTTATTACCAGACTTACATAAAGTCGAACAGATCCAGCTGACGGGATCTCGGGAACTGCTGGATGAGCCCTTCCTCTTCGAGTTTTTTCATTGCCGAAGGACCGAGATGGGCACGTTCCTGCAGGTCTTCCTGGGTCGAGAAAGGACGTTCATTTCTTGCCTGAACGATACCTTCCGCCATCGATGTGCTGATCGAAGGAATGACGTTAAATGGCGGCAGGATCTTGCCTTTCTCCACCTTGATGAACTTTACGGCATCCGACTTCGTCAGATCATACGGCACGAAGGAAATACCGCGCAGATACATCTCCTCTACAAGCTCACAGAGGTAGTACAGTGCTTTTTCATTCGGCTTACGTCTCTGTAGACCATTATCCAGTTCCAGTCTCTTGGCCGTGACATACTCGATACCTTTACAGAGCAGGTCTCCGTCAAATTCATCGGCGCGGATCGTAAAGAATGCGCAGTAATACTCCTCCGGATAGTTGACCTTAAACCACGCGATACGGAGCGCAGAGATCGCATATGCGGCAGCGTGCGCTTTCGGGAACATGTATTTGATCTTATTACAGGACTCGATATACCAGTCCGGTACCCCGTGCTCCTGCATATGCTGTTTAAAGTCAGGCCATCTGGCTTCCTTGCCCTTTGCGACCTTACCCTTACGTACGGCCTCCATGATATCGAAAGCTTCCTTATTCGGAAGTCCCCAGTAGATCAGTCGTGTCATGATCGAGTCACGGCATCCGATAACCGTATCGAGTGTACATGTACCGTTACGGATGAGATCCTGCGCATTACCGTTCCATACGTCCGTACCATGGGAAAGACCCATCAGCTGGACAAGATCGTAGAATCGGGACGGCTGTGTCTCCTTAATCATCTCTCGCGCCATCTTGGTACCGAGCTCAGGAAGTCCGAGTGTCGCAGCTCCGGCCGGTGAGGTTCCGTCCGGAATACCCAGAGCTTCTGTCGATGTAAACAGTGACATGACCTTCTGATCCGGGATCGGGATATCATGAACATCCACACCCGTAAGATCCGTAAGCATACGGATCATGGTCGGGTCATCGTGTCCGAGGATATCGAGCTTTAAGATCGTATCATGCAGGGCATTGAAGTCATAGTGTGTGGTGATAATACCACAGTCCAGTTTATTCGCCGGGTGCTGTACCGGAGTGAACTCATAGATATCCATCTCCTTCGGAAGAACAACGATACCGCCCGGATGCTGTCCGGTCGTTCTCTTAACTCCGATCAGGCCGGAGGCACGGCGGTTCAGCTCGGCAGCAGTGACATTCTCACCCTTGGCATCACAGATGTTCTTTACAAGAGCAATCGCGTTCTTATCCGCAAAGCATCCGATCGTGCCTGCACGGAAGGTATGATGCTTACCGAAAAGCTCTTCAACATATTTATGAGCTCTCGGCTGATATTCACCAGAGAAGTTCAGGTCGATATCCGGCTGCTTGTCTCCGTTAAATCCGAGGAAGGTCTCGAAAGGAATATCCTGTCCGTCAGAGATCATCATCGTACCGCACTTCGGGCACGGTTCCTGCGGAAGATCATATCCGGAACCGTAAGTACCGGTAAGATCGAATGCCGAGTATTTGCACTTCGGGCATCTTCTGTGAGGCGCGAGAGGATTAACTTCCGAAATACCGGAGAATGTCGCAACCAGTGAAGACCCTACCGATCCTCTCGATCCTACAACATAACCGTCGGAGTTTGACTTTCCTACCAGCTTATACGCGATGTAGTACATGATCGAGTAACCATTACCGATAATACTGTTCAGTTCTTTATCGACACGTTCCTGTACGATCTCCGGGATCACACCCTCATGCTCGTACATTTCTTTCATGGTCTTATTAACGATGGCACGAAGATCATCCGGAGCAGACAGAATCACCGGCGGATATGTTCCGTCCGGGAACGGTTTGATATCGTCTCTTACTAATTCCGCGATACCTCTCGGCGCATAGATGACAACTTCCTTCGCACGCTCCTCACCGAGATAAGAGAACTCTTCGAGCATCTCATCCGTAGTACGGAAGTAAAGATCACTCTGAAGCTCCGCATCTTTAAAGCCCATATCCATCAGCATGTACTTTCTGTACTCGCCGTCCTTCTGGTCGAGGAAGTGCGCATCCGTCGTAGCGCAGCACGGTTTCCCGACACGCTCCGCCATGATCGAAATGATCTTATTAATGTTGATCAGATCTTCTTTCGTACGAAGACCGGAATCCTCTTCACGAAGATAGAACTCGTTATTGCAGATAGGCTGGATCTCGAAATAGTCATAAAGCCGGATCATACGGTTAAAGGCAGAATCGGAACTTAAGAATTCAAGAGTCTTATCCGGATTATTGCCATTAGCAACATATGCCTTATGGACAGCCCGGAAGATCTGACCGCGTTCACAGGCGCCGCCTACGATGATTCCCGCTCCTAAATAACGCACCTCGGACTTCGGGATACGCGGACGCATGGAAAAATACTCGGTATGACCTTCCGAAACCATACGGTACAGGTTATAAAGCCCGAGTGTATCCTTGACAAGGAAGATGATGTGATAGGATGGTGTCTTTCTCTTCGTCACTTCTTCCTTCGGCATCAGACCGACATGCGTATTCATCTGCTTGCAGGAAGTAAAACCAAAGTCCTTTATGCAGCGGATCAGGATCTGCGCAGAGGCGCGGCAGTCGCCCATCGCACGGTGTTCGGATTCATTGACTATGCCCAGGAATTCACATGCATCCTTCAGATTATGCTTCGGCATATCCGGATACAGGAAAGTTACCGCAGATACAGTATCGATCTCCGGCTGATAGAACTTCACACGGTACGGATGATGCTTATCTTCATCAAGCTGCTCGATATCGATCTGGAAGCCGGCTTCACGGACAAATCCCATGTCAAAGAAGATGTTGTGGCCGACCAGAATATCCTCTTTTTTCAGGAATTCCGCAAGCTTCGTGACCGCTTCAAAAGGAGTCGGAGCTCCCTCGATCATATCTTCCGTAATACCGGTCAGTTCTTTTGCCTTATCAGAGATCGGAACACCCGGGTTGACCATGGTCGTAAATACCCCGGTTTCCTTATACTCTCCGGCTTCGTCTTTCTCATAACGGATCGCAGCGATCTCGAGAAGTCCTTCTTTTGTACAGTCAAGTCCGGTAGTTTCGACATCGAGTGCGACAAAAGAATCGAGAGATACATCATCTTCCCCGATATGATAAGCAATACAGTTGCCGTCATCGACAAGATAACCCTCCATGCCGAAGATCAGCTTAAAGCCCGGAACTTCGCCCTTCTTCTTGCACTCCTTATAAGCCGCAAATGCATCGTTAAAGCCCTGTACGACACCGTGGTCCGTGATAGCACATGCGGGATGACCCATGCGGTATGCCGTCTTTATCAGATCCTTCGGCTCGATTACAGCATCCTTCTCACTCATTTTCGTATGGGCATGCAGTTCAATACGTTTCTCTTCTGCTAGATCCTTGCGCTTTTTCGGAGGCTCTGCAACATAGAAACCTTTTACATTCGCATTGATCTGACCGTCAAACTTGCTGTATCCAAGAGTGGTGCAGACACCGACGTATCCGCCCTTTGCGAACTTATCGTTAAGAAGATCCGCATCTTTCGGCGACGGGAAGAAAACACAGTCTACCGCATATGTATCATCGGAAAGGAAGAACTTATAAAGGATCATGTTCTTGTTTTTTCCGACCAGACGCTGGGATTCTGTATCTACCTTGATCTCACCCTCAAGACGGATAATCGTGTCCTGGTTGATCTCATTGCTTCCCGACTTGGAGATCGCATCTTTGATCTTATACTTTCTTGCCGACATATCATTGAAGCCCCAGATTACCGCACCCTTTTCAGACGCGTCTTCGAACTTCTGGCCACGGCGGAATTCCGTTTTCTTTTCCTGCTTGATATGCTGCTTCTCAACGATCGACTTATACTCCCAAGAGCCTTTATTTAAGTCTGCAGGGATCTCTTCTGTCTTCTTCGTCTTTCCGCCTTCGGATTCTTTCTTCCGTTCCGCAGCCCTGCCCTCCGATGAAACCGCTTCATCTACGGCACTCTTGGCATGCTTCGCAGCACGCTCGCGCATACGGTTAAGGAAGTAATCCGGATCCGATGATGCGGATGTATCCGGCGGATTATACTCATAGCGGATATCCCACTTCTTCAGAAGATATGTAGTAGTAAAGTCGTTGATAAAAGCACTGATCCCGTCTTTTACTTCATCCGTGAGCTGTGTCTGAAGAATGACACTCACGTAATCGTCTGATGGAAGCATATCATCAATACATGCCCCGAATCCGGTCTTCGTATTCATGACCCAAAGGATCCAGTCTAAAACGGCAGGCAGGCTCTGCGAGCCGTAATCGCTGGCAATATTCGAGATAAAAATACGTACATGGGAAAGATGCAGTACCTGTTTCAGGTACTGCTCCAGTGCTTTCAGCGCACGCTTCGAACTGATGGGACCGGTAAGCTCGATCTTGAGCTCCATCCCCTCAAAACGCTCGTCGATGCGGATCTCCAGCACCTCACTTGGTATAGCCTTAGCAATCTTCGCCAGATCCTCATCCTGCGAAGCCTGCATAGCAAACTCATATAATGTCATTTCCCTCGTATCCTTCCGAAAACCGCGGAGCGGTCATAATAGTTAAGAATTCATCTCTTCGATGGTCGCAAGAAGAACGTCTACTGCTTTATCTTTTTCGACCTTGCAGACCGGTTCTCCCTTTTTGAAAAGCAGGAATTCATCGACTCCGCCGGCAATACCTACATCCGCTTCTCTGGCTTCTCCCGGGCCATTTACAGCACATCCCATAACAGCGACTGTCATATCATAAGGAAGATCCCGGATGCGGCTTTCCACCTCTTTAGCAACCTCGATCAGCGGCACCTGTGTACGTCCGCAAGTCGGACAGGAAACCAGTCTCATACCGCCTTTTCTCAGACCGAGCGCACGAAGGATCGAAATACCTGCATAGACTTCCTCTTTCGGCTCATCAGTGAGGCTGACACGGATAGTATCACCGATTCCTTCAGAAAGAAGTGCGCCGATGCCGACACTGGAACGGATAATACCCTCTCTCAGGGTTCCCGCTTCGGTAACACCTACATGGAACGGATACGGCACCTGATCCCGAAGAAGCCGGTAACTCTCGATCGTTAATACCGGATCAGAAGATTTCATACTGACCACGATATCTTCAAATCCGCAATCTTCCAGGATCCGGATCGATGAAAGCGCGCTCTGCGAAAGTGAATCCGCATTTACACCGCCGTACTTCTCCAGCATATCTTTTCCGATTGAACCGGAGTTCACGCCGACACGGATCGGGATATTTCTTTCTTTGGCAAGATCTGCTACCGCTTTGACACGGTCCAGACCACCGATATTTCCGGGATTAATACGGATCTTCGAAGCACCGTTCTTAATGGATTCGAGAGCAAGACGGTAATCAAAGTGAATATCTGCTACGACCGGAAGCGGACTTCTCTTCGTAATCTCAGAGAGAGCCTCCGCTGCCTCCATATTCAGGATCGCGACACGGGTGATATCACAACCCGCATTCTTTAATTCTTCGATCTGTCTGAGTGTGGATTCCACATCACGGGTATCCGTATTATTCATAGACTGGATCGCCACCGGAGCATCACCGCCGACATATACACCGCCGATGTTCACTTTTCTGGTTGTAAAACGGTTTATCATTCAGATCACCTCGAAAGACGTATGATATCGGACACAAGAGCAAATATGACCAGTCCAATGATCATGATAAAACCGATCACATTGATGATCTGTTCCGATTTTCTGGAAAGCTTCTTACCACGGATCATCTCCACGACCGTCAGTACGATCGCGTTACCGTCAAGACCCGGGATCGGAAGCATATTTGTAAATGCGAGACCTACAGAGATACCGCCCAGAAGAATAAGGAGCATCTCAATCTTCTCACTGCTGTCAGTATCCTTTGAGTCGACAACATCCGATACTACAGAAGCGATGCCGACCGGTCCGGATACCACGTCATATGCCGGTACAGATCCGGTAAAGACCTGTGCGATCGCATCAATGGAAATACGTATAAACGCAACCGGAAATACGACAGCCTCATGAAGACAAGCAAAGAAACCTTCTCCGTCCTGCAGATAGATACCGCGCAGATTGGCCGACTTGATCATTGTCGCTTTCAGCTGCAGCGTCATCTCTTCTCCATTACGGATCAGGCGGACCGAAAGCGTTTCTCCTTTCGAATTCCTGACCAGATCAGAAATCGAAGGATCACTTACCGGAACATCATTGACAGTCAGTACGGAATCTCCGGGCTTAATAACCGGATTTCCCTCATTTTGCTGCGCATCGACAGAAATGATCTTCCAGCCGCCATTCTCATCCAGACCCGCATAGTGCGTAATTCCAAGCATATACTGCTCGGTGACTTCCGGCTTCAGAACCACCTCGTACTTCTCACCGGTCTTGGCGGACTTCATCTGAAGGGTAACTTCATCCACATTGCTGACCTTGCCCAGATAGTACGAAAGGTCCATCTGGCAATATACTTTCTGGCCGTTAAACTTCAGGATCCTGTCGCCTTCTTCGATACGGGTCTCAGCGACCTGTGTTCCTTCCAGAACAATATCCTGCTTCAGTTCGAGAAATCCGAACTTCGAGAAGCAGATCATAAAGATGATGATACCCAGGATGACGTTCATTGCCGGACCTGCAAGCGATACCAGCAGGCGCTTCCATCTGGCCTGATTGATGAGGTTCTCCGGATTATCGTCCTTCAGTTCTCCGGTATCCTCGTCGATCTCCGAGAAACGCACATACGCACCAAGAGGAATCAAACGGATATAGTATTCGATATCCTTTCTTTTCCATGAGAAAAGCTTCGGTCCGACAAAGATAGAAAGCTCATATACTTTGATTTTCAGCAGTCTGGCAACGATAAAATGCCCGATCTCATGAACCGCGGCTAAAACTCCTAATCCCAGTATGCAGATAACAATGCTTAAAGGTGACATGTTCCTTCAGATGCTCACTTTCGTATTTCTTGTGTGATCATCCGTGCCCACTCATCCACAGCAAAGATCTCCGAAAGCGACGGGTTCTGAGTAACACCATCACGTTCATGTCTTTCCATTACTCGATATACAGTTTTCTCGATATCGAGGAAAGCTGCTTTTCCTGCAAGATAATCCGCAACGATCACTTCATTTGCCGCATTCATCGCAGCCGGCAGAGTACCGCCGACCTTACCCGCATGGTATGCTGCATCGACAAGGCGGAAGACCTGACGGTTACACGGTTCGAATGTCAGCGTACCGGTCTGGGGATCAAACGGCGAAAACGGACGACATATGCCCAGGCTTCTTTTCGGATAGAAAAGCGCTACCTGAATAGGCATCATCATATTGGGGAATCCGATCTGTCCGAGAACAGATCCGTCTGTAAGCTCGACCATAGAGTGTACGATACTCTGAGGATGTACGACGATATCGATCTGATCCACGGGAATATCAAACAGCCAGGAAGCCTCAAGCACTTCCAGCCCCTTATTCATCATCGATGCCGAGTCGATCGTAACTTTTCCGCCCATATTCCATGTCGGATGATTCATCGTCTCTTCAAGAGTAACTTTCTCCAACTGCTCACGGGTATATCCGCGGAACGGTCCGCCGGATGCCGTAAGAAGGATCTTCTTCAGAGATCCTTCCGGCTGTCCCATCAGGCACTGCCAGATTGCAGAATGCTCTGAATCCACAGGAAGAAGTTTCACATTCTTCTGTTTGATCAGCGGCATAACAATGGAACCCGCTGTAACCAGCGTTTCTTTATTTGCAAGTGCAATATCTTTTCCCGCGTGGATCGCGGCAACGATAGGAGTCAGACCCTTCATGCCGACCATTGCGCCAACAACACAGTCGACCTTCGGAAGTGTTGCACAGTGAGAGTTTCCCTCATCTCCGCAGTAGACCTTGACCTTGGAATCACGGGGAAGCATGCGCTGAAGCGTCTCTTTTCTCTCTTTAGTTGCTACACTGACACACATCGGATTAAACTCCATGATCTGTTCCAGCAGGAGTTCGATGTTATAACCGCAGGTAAGTGATGCAATCTTAAACTCTTCGCGGAAGTGACGTACGACCTGAAGAGTCTGCGTACCGATGGAGCCGGTAGATCCTAAAATACAAAGTGTCTTCATATTAACCTCCCCATACTACGGCGTAAGCCAGTCCGAGTGCCACCGGAAGTGTGAAAAAAGCACTGTCAAAGCGGTCCATAATGCCGCCATGACCAGGCATGAATTTTCCGAAATCCTTAATGCCCACGAGTCTCTTAATACTCGAAGCCATCCAGTCACCCAGCTGGGAAACGCAGGAAAGAATGAATCCGAAGATCGCTGCGAGTGCGACAAACAGTTCAAACGACATCGTAACTTCCATAACATTGACCATGACAAACGCGAAGAACAAAGCCGTCAGAAGAGCAGTGAACAAAGCACCGCCGATGCAGCCTTCCCATGTCTTCTTCGGACTGATGTGCGGAACGATCTTATGCTTTCCGAAGAAAGAACCGCAGAAGTAAGCGAATACGTCTGATACCCACGGGGCAAAAAGACCGATGACCATGAAATACCAGCCGTTCGGGATCAGGTACATCATGACATGGGTACAGGCGATCGGAAAAGAAACGTATACAATGATCAAAGATGAAGCAAATCCGGAACGGATCGCTTCCGGGTGTTCCTTTACCAGAGGCGGGATCATCGTCGAGATAAAGCAGTAGATCAACGTAATCAGGGCATAAAGTGTAAATCCCTGAGAAGGAGTTCCCTCAGTCAGCCAGAAAACCAGCGGAAGAAATCCGAGATAACCGCCCAGAACCGTAGCCGGGACAGACATCTCCTTCTGTGTATTCTTGGCAGCCTTGATCAGTTCTACAAGAGCAATCGACGTAACGATAAATGTGAATATCAGAAGGACAGGCGGAACAAAGTACGCCGGGACGACCAGTGCGAGTACCGCAACTGTAAATATGGCTCCTGTAATAATCCTCTGCATCATAGATTACTTCTCTTCCTTCTTCTCACGGGTCAGTCCGCCGAAACGGCGATCCCTCTTAGTGTACGCAATCAGCGCATCTGTCAGTTCTTTCATGCCGAAATCCGGCCAGAGCACATCCGAGAACCACAGTTCAGAATAAGCACCCTCCCATACCAGGAAGTTAGATGTCCTTTCCTCACCACTCGGACGGATGATCAGATCCGGATCCGGGACGTCCGGAAGATACAGATTCTTCGCGAACATCTCCTCTGTGATATCTTCGCTCTTAAGCTCACCGGAAGCTACCTTATCAGCAAGCTTCTGAGCCGCCTGAACGATCTCAAGTCTTCCGCCATAGTTAAAAGCGACGATCAGTGTCATCCTGTCACGGTGCTTGCTGCCTTCTTCCGCACGCTTGCAGACAGCCTGTATATTCTCAGGAAGTGCAGCGATGTCTCCCGTGAAACGCACACGGATACCTTCTGCCTCAAGCTCCGGATCATATTTGTCGAAATACTCGACAAATAACTCCATAAGGGCATGAACTTCACTTTCCGGTCTCGACCAGTTCTCCGTCGAAAACGCATACACGGTCACGTACTTGATTCCGTAGTGTCCGCAGTTCTTACAGAGTGTCTTTAAGTTATCCGCGCCGGCACGGTGTCCTGCGGATCTGGGAAGCATACGCTTCTTCGCCCATCTTCCGTTACCATCCATAATAACGGCCAGATGGGTCGGGATCTTAAGCTGCGAAGCATCTACTTCAACAACTCTTTTCCTCGAAAATAATCCTTTTTTTCCTTCATCGGCAGGACACATAAACTTCTCCAAAAAAAGAGGGTGTCTCTAAGATTTATCCCGGAGACAACCCTTGAATTTTCTCAAATGGTGATCAGATCTCCATAAGATCTTTCTGCTTTGACTCACAGCACTTATCAACTTCTTTGATATAACGGTCAGTCAGTTTCTGGATCTGCTCCTCAAAATAACCGAGATCGTCATCTGTGAGCTCTTTCTTCTTATTGATTCCACGGTATTTATCAATACCTTCACGACGGATATTACGGATGGCAACCTTTGCTTCCTCGCCGTACTTCATAACGCTCTTAACAAGTTCCTTACGACGTTCCTCAGTAAGGATCGGGAACACCAGACGGATCACCTTACCGTCATTGCTCGGGTTAATACCGAGATCCGAAGCCTGGATCGCTTTCTCGATTTCCTTAAGCATAGAAGGATCCCACGGAGTAAGTGTGATCATTCTCGGTTCCGGAACCTGAATATTTGCTACTGCATTCAGCTGAGACTGCGTGCCGTAATAATCTACTGTGATACGGTCCAGAACATGCGGATTCGCACGTCCGGCACGGATCGCATTAAAGTTCTCCGTCAGATTTCCGATCGTCTTCTTCATCTTATCTTCGTAAGAATCAAAAACCTCTTTTGTAATTTCTACCATTGCCATAATCTCAAGCCTCCTTCAGTTATAAATCTACGATCAGCAAACGATCGTGCCAATATCTTCACCAAGGACGACCCGAACGATATTGCCCGGATCTTCCATGGAAAATACCATGATCTTTGTATTATTATCGCGGCAGAGAGCTGCTGCTGTAGCATCCATGACCTTCAGGTTCTTCGCGAGAACTTCATCATGAGAGATCGTCTTATACTTCACGGCATCTGCGTACTTGTGCGGATCCTTATCGTATACGCCGTCTACCATCGTAGCCTTACAGAAGATATCCGCCTCGATTTCTGTCGCGCGGAGAGCAGCGCCTGTATCTGTGCTGAAGAACGGGTTACCTGTTCCGCATGCGAAGATTACGATTCTCTTCTTCTCAAGATGTCTTACGGCTCTCTTTCTGATATACGGCTCCGCCATCTGACGGACATCGATCGCAGACATTACACGTGTAACGGCTCCGGCCTGTTCCAGCGCATCAGAGATTGCAAGAGCATTCATAAGTGTAGCCAGCATACCCATGTGATCCGCAGTTACACGATCCATGTTCTCACTGGATCTTCCTCTCCAGAAGTTACCGCCGCCGACAACGACCGCCACCTCAACGCCAAGATCAGCTACATTCTTGATCTCTGCACAGATACTCTTGACTGTATCATCGTCGATTCCGACCTTCTTATCTCCGGCCAGCGCTTCACCGCTGATCTTCAGAAGGATCCTCTTATAGACAGGCTCACTCATTACCTCTTCCTCCATTACATATACTTAAATCATTTTATCGTTAATTCCAGTTTCTGAAAAGACAAAAGACCGATTTTTTCTCTTTTTAGTCTTTTCTCTCGTACTCATTTGTGTAGCACTCGCGGAAACGCCCGGAAAACGAAGGTTCAACGCCTGCCGCCCAGAGATGTGCACAGTCGCCGAAGGAAAGCATACGGAACTGGGCTATACCCTCTCTTCTTTCTTCTGTGACGATCGTGGTGACCGAAGTCGGAGCCGCCATCATCGCATGCCACATGACAAAAAGCGGAAGATTCAGAAGATACGACATCAGGACTGCTTCCAGGCCGAAATGGCAGAAAAGAACGATCGTATCATTATTGGGCTTCATAGCCTTAAACCACTTGCCGTCTTTCTCATATCCATGCTTACGCAAAAGCTTGTCAAACTCAGCATAGACCCAGTCAAGTTCTTTACGGACACCAGCAACTTCAAATGCCGGAAACTCCGTCCACCGCTCACTGTCAAAAGCATACGGCATCTTCATCCAGTCGCCGGGGACCCAGTCCCACGCGACTCCGAGTTTCTCAGGGCGCTGAACTTTGGGAGCAAATTCCCGAAGCCATTCCAGTTCTTCCGCCTCCATCCCCATCTTCTCAAGACAGGGGGCCGCCGTCTGCTTTGCGCGTCCTAAAGGAGAACAGTAGCAGTAATCCGCTTTCACGTTCTTCATTCTTTCAGAAAGAAGCTCCACTTCCTTTTTCCCCTGTTCAGTCAGGCAATCATTATTGTAATCCGGATCTCCGTGGCGGACGATAATTATCTTCATAATTTCCCTCTTTTTCTGTTATCTTCCTTCTCCTCATCCATTGTATCAGAATACTTTCCGAGATAAAGACTTGACTATGGGCGAAAAAAGAGACAGTCCCGAAAGACTGTCTCTTCAGTAAGTTCTTTTAAAGCGGAAATTACTTGATCTGCTTCATAACTTCCTCAGCGAAGTTCTCTTCCTTCTTGGCAATACCTTCGCCCATTTCGAAACGAGTGAAACGACGGATGGTAACGTTCTGTCCGAACTCCTTCGTGTACTGTGCGATAGACTTTGTATCATCCTTAACGAATTCCTGCTCTACGAGGCAGTTCTCTTTATAGAACTTCTCGATGTTACCCGGCAGGATTCTCTCCTTGATGATCTTCTCCGGCTTACCTTCGTTGAGGTTCTTGTTGATGATGATCTCCTTTTCCTTCTCGAGATCAGCTTCCGGAACATCCTCACGTGTGAGCCACTTCGGGTTCGCAGCAGCAACCTGCATAGCGATATCCTTAGCGAAGTCAGCGAACTTGGACTCTGCGATGATAGCATCATCATCTGTACCAAACTCTACGAATACACCGATCTTACCGCCCATGTGGATGTAAGAAGCAACAGCACCATTGCCCTCTACTTCGTATACTACGAATCTTCTGATAGAAGTATTCTCTCCGATATCAGCAATAGCTTCCTTCTGGAAGAGTTCTACTGTCTTGGAATCATCATTATAAAGTGTCTGAGCCATCAGCTCTTCAACATTAGCCGGCTTCTTAGCAAGGATGTGAGAAGCAACAGCCTCTGTGAAAGCCTTGAACTTATCTGTGTTAGCAGCAAAGTCTGTCTCGATGTTGATCTCAACGAGAACACCGGACTTCTTGTCATCAGCGATCTTGGCAACTACAGCACCTTCTGCAGCAACTCTTGCGGACTTCTTCTCTGCCTTGGCAATACCCTTCTCACGGAGCCAAGCAACCGCCTTCTCAATATCACCCTCAGATTCCTGAAGAGCTCTCTTACAATCCATAATACCGGAACCTGTCATGTCACGAAGTTCCTTGACCTGTGCAGCACTAATTTCAGCCATTGTTATTTCCTCCACTAAATTATTGATTAATAGTTTGAAATGATCCTTTTGAAAAGAACCGGGGATTAAGCCTCTGCCGGAGCCTCAGCTGCTTCCTCTGCAACTTCCTCAGCTGCTTCCTCAGCCTCAGCCGGAACATCGAGCTGCTCGCCCTGACGGCCTTCGAGAACTGCATCAGCCATATGGCCTGCGATAAGCTTAACTGCACGGATAGCATCATCGTTACCCGGGATTACATAATCAACTTCTTCCGGATCGCAGTTGGTATCAACGATAGCAACTACCGGAATACCCAGACGGCGAGCCTCAGATACTGCCAGGTGCTCTTTCTTTGTGTCTACGATGAAAAGGCAAGCCGGAAGCTTCTTCATGCCCTGGATACCACCAAGGTTCTTGTCGAGCTTTTCCATCTCGAGCTTCAGTTTAGCAACTTCCTTCTTTGTGCGAAGGTCAAAGGAACCGTCCTCAGACATTGTCTTGAGCTCAGCCAGACGAGCGAGACGCTTCTCGATTGTCTTGAAGTTGGTAAGTGTACCACCGAGCCAACGGTTGTTGATGTAGAACATGTTGCAGCGAACCGCTTCCTCAGAGATAGAATCCTGAGCCTGCTTCTTAGTACCTACGAAAAGAATGTTTCCGCCGTCAGCAGCGATAGAGCGTACGAAATCGTAAGCTTCCTCTGTCTTCTTAACGGTCTTCTGCAGGTCGATGATGTGGATGTTGTTACGCTCCGTGAAGATATACTCCGCCATCTTCGGGTTCCAACGACGGGTCTGGTGACCAAAGTGTACACCGGCTTCAAGAAGCTGCTTCATAGAAATAGTTGACATAAAAAATCCTCCTGTTTTTTCTTCCACGAGGCTTACTTCGGTGTCTCCGAAGAACAAAAGACTACACCCCGTGTGATTTTTAGCCTTTAAAATGATACAATGAGAAAGCCGTAAAGGCAAGTGCTTTTCAAAAGAAATTCGCCAAAAACGGCACTTTTTCATGAAATCGAGGAATATTTTACTATGAATAAGCTTACTTCACAAGAAATATCGACACTTACCGCCCTTCTTTCCGAGTTTGTCGGAATCGCCAGCGTCAAGGGTGAACCAAAGGATGGAGCCCCATATGGTGAGAAACCGAAGCTCGCACTCTCCCGTTTTCTGGACCGGGCAAAAGCAGATGGTTTCACTGCAGTTAACGTAGGCGTTAAGGCAGGATATATCCAGTGGGGAGACAGAGGTCCTCTGGTTGCCGTGCTCGGACATCTCGACGTTGTCCCGGAAGGATCCGCCTGGAAGACGGAAGCTTTTAACCTGAACACTGATACTGATTACTTTATCGGACGTGGAGTTATTGACGATAAGGGCCCTGTGCTCTGCGCGTATATGGCGATGCTCCGTTTCAAGGAAAACCATCCGGATCCGGATTACCGAGTACGTCTTATTGTCGGCACCGACGAGGAACATGGTTCTTCGTGTATGGTCCGTTACTGTGAGACCGAAGAACTCCCGGACATCGGATTCACACCGGATGCCGAGTTCCCCTGCATCTTTGCCGAGAAAGGTATCTATCAGATGCACTTCGAAGAAACCCCGTCAGGGAAGTTCACCCTTCACGGCGGAGATGCCGCAAATATGGTTCCGCCATACTGTGAATGCATTGATCTGACCAAGATGCGCGGTATATCCGCAGATGGCGTCCAGGCACACGCCAGTAAGCCGGATCTCGGCATAAATGCGATCGATGTTATGCTCGATAAGATGCCCTCCGAATTGAAAAGCACTTCGAAACTTCTGCTTCTTATGGAGAAGTATTTCAGCAGGAAGTCGGAAACGCCTTTTAGTTCCTTCTTCTCTCCGGATGTCTCCGGTCCGATGACGACCAACGTAGGTATCGTAGATATCAGCAAGGATCATGCAAAGCTTCATGTCGACATCCGCTGGCCGGTCACTCTTTCCGAAGAATCTGTACGGGATAGATTAAACAAGATTGCTTCCGAGTTCGGAGTTACCGTCGTAGATGACTCCATTCAGGCTCCGCTTTTCAAGGATAAAGATTCCGAGCAGATCCGCACGCTTACGGAGATCTACGAATCTTACAGAGAGCTTTTCGCCTATACGGTGGATGAGAAAGCTGCAAGAGCCTCTTCTCTTTCCGAAAAGGCTTCTGCGATCGCTGTCGGAGGAGGCACATACGCCAGAACCATGCCGAACATCGTTGCCTTTGGTCCTCAGCTCCCCTGGAACCAGGACCAGTGCCATCAGGCGAACGAGTCGATCCTCAAAGAAAACATGTACCTCCTCGTACCAATGTACGAAGAGGCACTGGAAAAACTTGGTAATATCGTTCTTTCAGAGTAATCAGATAAACCTTCTTACACTTACGACGCAGGACATCGGAACATAATCTTTCACGATTCCGCCGCGGCTGGTGGAAGCATGTATTACTACGCCGCTTCCGCAATAGAGACTTACGTGGTCAACTCTGCCATTCAGATCATAGTCATGGCAGATAACATCACCCGGCTTAAGCTCCTGATTTGTTACATCCGTGCCCATTGTCGCGATAGAAGCGGACTGGTGAGGCAGTGAGATACCGTAATAGTGTGCATATACATACATTACAAATCCTGAGCAGTCAAGACCTGACAGCGATGCGCCAGTATATACATAAGGTATTCCGATAAAAGCACTTGCATAAGTCAGAAGATCACAGGATCCCGGATCAGGAATATTCCTCGAAGGAGCCGTTGTCGGTTTAGGCGTCGGCTTCGGTGTCGTTTCGGAAGGCTCATCCACATTAGAACCCGGCTTTGTCGTCGTCGGAGAAGGATCCTTCGGCTCCGGTTCAGATGTCTCAAGCTTCGAGCGGACAAGATCTGATCTGACATAGCCGCCATCGGACAGCTTATACCATCCGTTACTGGTCTTCGCAATGACCTTGACACTGTCATCTCTCTTCAGCGTTTTGACAATGGAATAATCAGTGCTCGGGCCGGACCGGATATTCACCTCACCATTTGAATAATAGGTTCCACTCATCTCGGACTCAGTGATCTTCGGAGCCGGCGTAGGAGAAGGAGTAGGTGTACTCTTCTTCTCAGCCTTCTTCGAAGGTGTCGGAGTCGGCGTGCTGTTTTTCTTCGCTTTCGGAGTAGGTGTCGGCGAAGGAGTCGGAGTTGGTGTTTCAGTCGGCTCCGGTGTCGGAGTCGGTGTCGCAACCACCTCAAGAGTCACATTCTCTGAAAGAATAAAACCGTTTACCGTTCCTTCTTCTGTCTCATATACGATATGTGACCACGAAGAACCAATACCGACACGCTTAACCATATCCGCATACTGCAGTGTATCGATCACATCGGAATCAGCACTCGGAGAAGAGTGAACAGTCATATTCCGTAAAGCATATACATTTTCATCTTTGGGAGCAAATGCGTCCGCGTCTAGGATCTCTACCGCAACACCGTCGCGGTCGCTATGCTCGGAGATCACATAAGTATTCTCCTCAATCATGCTCGAACCTTCAGTCTTCTCATTTTCAATAGAGTAACGAAGCTGAACGATCTGTGCCTCTGCACTGTCCATGGAAGGAAGAGTATGCTCTGCAGGAACAGACAGATAAGTGTCAGAAGCATGTCCGACAGGTACAATCGGGAAAAGCACAGTAACCATAGATACCACCATAATAATCGATGACATCTTCAATCCACGATGCAGACGACGCTGAGCCATCAACTCTCTCAGTTCTTCCGATCTGTTATTCTTTTCCGTATTTTTCTTCAAAATTTCCTCCTAAGAGTCTCACCTGCCCAAACACTTTCAATGTAATTATATCGTAAGAGGTACCCCTTGAAAACAATTGTGACACAATTGTAATATGGCGAGAATAACGAAGCCTTTTTCTCAAATCCGTTTTACGCGTATTTTCAAATGTTTTGATTTCCAAAGGTTTCTTATTGACAGATGTCGATGTCAAAATAGTGATATTTTACCTCAAGGGAAGACAGCACAAAAAAGAACCGTCCAATTGGACGGCTCTTCTTACGCTTGTTTTCAACTTGAAAATTACTCTTCAGCCTTAACTTCTTCTACAGCCTCAACTGATTCTGCAACCGGAGCAGCAACCTCTGCTGCCGGAGCCTCTTCAACAGGAGCCTCTTCCTCATCCTTCGGTTCCGGATTGATCGGAGCTACTTCCTTGATGGAGATGCTGATACGACGAGCTGTCGGATTAACATCGAGAACCTTTGCTTCAACTTCCATGCCTTCCTTCAGAACATCCTGAGGCTTGTTCAGACGTACATCGGAGATCTGGGATACATGGCAGAGAGCGTCAAGGTTCGGCTCAAGCTCTACGAAAGCACCGAACTGGAACATACGTACGACCTTACCGCGAACGATAGAACCAACCGGAATTCTCTCGTCAATGTTGTAGAACGGATCATCTTCTGCCTTCTTGTAACCGAGAGAAATTCTCTTCTTCTCCGGATCAAAATCCTTAACATATACATGAACCTTATCACCTACAGAGAGAACCTCGGACGGATGATGGATGTGGTTCCAGGAAAGCTCGGATACGTGGATGAGACCGTCAACACCGCCGATGTCAACAAATGCACCGAAATCTGTGAGACTTCTTACAACACCATCGTACTCCTTATCCTTCTCGATGGAGCCCCATACTTCCTCAGCCTTAGCCTTACGCTCATTGTTGAGGAGTGTTCTTCTGGAACCGGAAACTCTCAGACGACGCTTATCCGGATCGAACTGTGTGATCAGGATCTCGATCGTCTTACCCTTGTAAGCTTCAAGATCGTTTACGACATTCAGCTCAAGCTGTGTTCTGTGGATGTAGATATCTACTCCGCCGTAGCTTGCAATAACGCCGTCCTTAACAACGTTTGTGATCTTAACTGTAACCGGCGTCTTATTCTCGTAAGCCGCTTCGATCTCTGCTTTGTTCTTGCTGAAATCCACATGAGACTTGGAAAGAATAATCTCTTTGCCCATGTCAGTATTGCGGATGCTCTTTACGTATACTTCAATCTCTTTGTGCTCTTCAACCGCCGCGTCAAAGTCAAAATCAGGTTCAAACTCACTTCTTGGAATCTTGCCTTCCGACTTATCATGGACATCTACATATACGAAATCACTGTCGCAGGTCGTGATTGCTCCCTTCACTGTAGCGTTCTTTCGAAGCTGTGGAATGCTTTCAATGTAATCGCCAAAATTGATGTCGTTAGACTCTGGATTCGTGTTTACCCCGTTTTCACTCATGGTTTGGATAACCTCCCTGATAATACTCACCGGCGTTGATGCTCCTGCGGAAACTCCGATCCGTTTCACCCCGCGTTCCCTCCACATAGGAAGCAAGGGTTTCACTTCTTCGGCGCCACCAACAAGATATGTCAGCGCACAACGATCTGAACATATGTCAAAGAGTTTCTTTGTATTTGAACTGGTCTTCGATCCTATGACAACCATAACATCGGAAACACCTGCTAAATCCGCAGTTTCTCTCTGCCTATTTTCAGTCGTATAACATATTGTACCAAATATTTGATCATTTGCAATTTTTTTCTGCACGAATTCACAAATTTTTTGGAAAACCTTGCTGGAAAATGTGGTTTGAGAGACCCAGACGGAGTCAGATTCGATCTCAGGAAGGGCTGAAACCTCCTCCAATGAGGAAACTACAGTCACTGGATGAGTGCTTTCGCCACATATACCGACGACCTCGGGATGGCCCTTTGTTCCGGTAATGTATACCGGATGACCTTCCTGTCCTGCCTTATTTACGATCTTATGGATCTTATTTACAAAAGGACATGTACAGTCGACGATCTCACAGTTTCTCTTCCGAAGTTCCTCCATGACCTGAGGTGTCACGCCATGGGCACGGATCAGAACAACACTGTCCTCTTCCACTTCCGCGGGATCGTGAACGAGGATCATTCCGGAAGAAAGCAGATCAGATACGACCGTCTCGTTATGCGTGATCTCCCCGAGCATATAAATCTTTCTGCCGGGATAGTCTTTGATTACGGAATATGCTGTCGTTACAGCGTTTTCCACACCAAAACAAAAACCCGATGATTTCGCAAGTTCGATCGTCCAGCCGCTCACTTCGTTATTCCTTCCGTCTGCCCTTTATTCTTTAATATATGAAAGAAGCAGATCCTGTGTAGCTTCAATATCGATCTTAGTTGTATCGATCTCGATCGCATCTTCAACCTTCACCAGCGGAGATGCCGCACGTGTACTGTCCTGCAGATCTCTTCTCTCGATGTCACGAAGTACCTCTTCATATGTTGTGTCTGTCACACCCTTCTGCTGAAGTTCAAGAAGTCTTCTTCTGGCGCGCTCTTCTGCTGCGGCTACCAGGAAGAACTTATACTTCGCGTTCGGGAAAACCTTGGAACCGATATCTCTTCCGTCAAGAATAACGTTCTTGCCTTCAGATATCTTTCTCTGAAGGTCGACCATAGCCTCACGGACACACGGGATCGCGGAAACATCAGATGCTGCCATGGATACTTCCGGCATACGGATATCAGCAGAAACATCCTCTCCATCAAGCCATACATGCTGGGATCCGTCTTCATGAGTGATATCGATCCTGATATCCTTCATCATCTTCTCTACAGCATCCTTGTCCTTAGTATCAATACCGCTCTTCAGGGCTTTGAGACCGCATGCACGATACATTGCACCTGTATCGAGATAAAGAATACCCAGTTTCTTTGCAATGCCTTTTGCCAATGTGGATTTGCCGGAACCGGAAGGTCCGTCTACTGCGATCTGATAAAACTCACTCATGTTGTTTCCTCCTTGATGTATGCTCATTAAATAGCTCTGTGGCCCAGACCGATCGCGATCTCGTTGAGATGCAGAAGTCCGATACCGAAATATACACAGACACTGATGTGATCGTTGTATCGGGCTATACCGATCTTACCGCCGACATTCAGGCCGATTGCTTTGGATGTGATCTGCGAAATGGCTTCTCTGGCCGCACCGGCAAGCGCGCCCTCTTCGTTATGGCTGTTTCCGATAATGCCTTCTCTCTGTGCAGCAACCACACATCTTTCAATGATCTTACTTACCGAGGAGATGAATTCACCACCGAAATCGGCAGCGGTAGCACTGATCTTCTCATCCTTCAGTTCGGCTTTTAACTCGGCTTCTTCTTCTCTCGAATTCGTCAACGCGATGCGGATCGAAGCCGAAGCGGTAAGTTTACTGCTGGCAATCAGTTCTTTCATGAGTCCTTCTCCTCCTTATCCTCTTCAGACGGCTGGTTTCTGTCCTTACCCGTGTCATATACCTGATACTCTTTCCAGAGTCTCTCAAGTGTTTCGAAGGATTCTTCGATGTGATCCTTGCGGTGCATGCCGAGAGCAACCAGAAGTGCGTTGATCAGGGACAAAGGCGCTGTCAGCGAGTCAACAAAAGACGCCATATCCGAACGGGCAAACAGCGCAACATCCGCATACTCAGTCATTGGTGTATCCGCCTTATCAGTAATAACGATAACAGAGGCGCCACGGGAACGGGCATACTGCATCGACTGGATCGTTCTGCTGGAGTATCTCGGGAAGCTGATGCCGATCATAACATCGCCCGGACCGATCGGCAGGATCTGCTCGAATACCTCATTGGCGCTGTTACTATGAATATGACGTACATCATCAAATAAAGGCGTCATATAAAAATGCATAAATGAAGAAAGAGGCGACGAACTGCGAAGTCCCATAATGTAGATCTTCTTTGCATTAAGGATCGTAGAAACGGCCTTACTGAATGCCTCTTCGTCGAGGTTCTCGGCAGTGTACTTTAAGCTGTCGATATCCGCCTGAAGAATAGATTTCAGAATGGATGAATCGTCAGAATAACGGCTGGCCGCATTCAGACGCTGAACCGATGTCAGCTTGACCTTCAGTTCTTCCTGAAGTGCTTTTTGGAAATGAGGATAACCCTCATATCCGAGTTCCATAGAAAAACGGACTACCGTAGATTCGCTGACTCCGGTCGTTTCACCGAGCTTTGCCGCCGTCATGTAGGCCGCTGTCTCATAATTGTCGAGAATGTACTTCGCAATGGCTTTCTGGCCTTTGCTCATCGAGTCAAACGAGTCATTGATACGCTCAACAACACTCGACAGAGAATCATTTTTTCTATCTTCAGGATTCATTGGAATCATCCCCCTTTTGATCATCCATCCAGGTCTCGATCGAGATCTGACGATCATCCTTATTTCCCGCCGCAGTCTCCAGAGAATCCTGGAGATCACGGATCGTCTTATACATCATCAGCTCCATCGCCGGCATCTCAGATACCGAAGAGATACCGAATTCGAGGAGAAACTGCTGTGTTGTTCTAAAGAGTGCCGGTCTTCCCGGAGCTTCAAGCGTGCCGCATTCTTCGACCAGGCCACGCTCGATCAGACGGCTGACGATCGAGTCGGAACTGACACCACGGACTGCTTCGATCTGCGCTCTTGTTACCGGCTGGTTATATGCAATGACCGCAAGGGTCTCGTAGGTCGCCTGTGACATCGGAGGACGCGTACGGGGAGCGTAAAGACGCTCCAGAACAGGCTTCATGGAAGGCTTGGTGCACATAACATATGCATCATCAGCTTTACGGATCAGAAGACCTCCCCACGGATTCGTCTCATAATCCTTCATCATACGCTCGAGAGTTTCTTCTACCGCTTCCCTGGGCATCTGCGTAATCTCACAGAGCCTGTCACACGGGATAGGATCTCCGTGCGCGAAAAGAACTGCTTCCAGCGCTGCCGGAAGTTCCTGTACCGTGATTTTGGTTTCGCGCTCAAATCCCTCAGTCATATGCGGCAAATTCCTTTGATTCCTTGCTTCTGTCAAGACCGAAGCGCTCTTCATTGAGTTCATCTCTCTTGGTCTCGATCTGGATCACATCAAACGGCTTCTCCTGTTCAGCCACGATCTGGTCACCGCGGAGGAGTTCCAGAACCGCCAGGAAGCCGACGATACGGTCCATTTTCTCAACTTTATGTGCCGGAAACAGTTCATGGAAAAAGACTTTTCCTTTTCCTTTGATGCTGTCCCACACAAATCTTATTTTATCACGAATGGAGAATTTATCTCTTTTCAAAATATGCGTAATACGTGAGGCAATGTCTGCAAAACGGATCTTATTTCGCTCGCAAACATCCTCGATACCCTTCTGGAGAGCATCTTCATCTACTGGCGCAGGAGCACTCTTTACCTCAATGCCAAGGGAGGCCGGCGTCTGCGGAAGACGGTACATACAGTTGGAATAATCACGGAAACGGTCTTTAAGATCATTTGCGAGCATTTTACAACGGCGGTACTCAAGAAGCTTGACGACGAGCTCTTCTCTCGGATCGGCTTCCACATCGGTATCACTGACATTTCTGTCCGGAAGGAGCATTCTCGATTTGATATGTACGAGAGTTGCGGCCATAAGAAGGAATTCAGAGGCCACTTCCATATCCAGGGAATTCATCTTATCGAGGTATTCCATATACTGGTCCGTGACCTCGGCGATAGGGATATCATAGATATCTATATCGTTTTTTTCGATCAAATGAAACAGAAGGTCCAGAGGACCTTCAAACTTGCGAAGTCTGACTTGTGGATTCTCAGTTGCCACGATCAAATACCCCGGTTCTGTTTCACTTACTCTTCCGTATCAAAGCCGATCTTTACAGCTTTTCTTACTTCACGGATCGTCTCTTCCGCTTTCTTGCTGGCTTTCTCTCTGCCCTTTTTCAGGATTTCAAGAAGCTTCGGCTCATCCTGAAGCAGCGCAGTTCTCTTCTCATAGATCGGAGTATGGAACTCGGCGATCTTCTCCTGAAGCATCTTCTTACAGGCAACGCATCCGATGCATCCGCCCTTGCACTGCTCTGTGATCTCCGGGACCTTGTCCTCATTGAAGACCTTATGGAAAGCATATACCGTACAGATATCCGGATGACCCGGGTCATCCTTTCTGATGCGGGCCGGGTCAGTGATCATGCTCATAACCTTCTTCTTAACCTCTTCCGGTGTGTCGGCAAGAGCGATCGTGTTGCCGTAGCTCTTACTCATCTTTCTTCCGTCTGTTCCAGGAAGTACCTTTGCCTTTGTGAAAAGCGGCTGCGGCTCCGGAAGGACTTCAGACTTGTAAAGATAGTTGAAACGGCGGGCCAGTTCACGAGTGATCTCGAGGTGGGCCTGCTGATCTTCACCTACCGGTACGTAGTTGGCGCGATACATCAGGATATCCGCGGCCATGAGGACCGGATAACCGAGAAAACCGTAAGTCATGATATCCTTCTCGGAAGACATGTTTGCGATCATATCCTTATAAGTCGGGCATCTTTCAAGCCAGGATAGCGGAGTATTCATGCCAAGCAGCAGGTAAAGTTCTGCATGCTGCTTAACGTCGGACTGCAGGAAGATCGTTGCCTTCTCCGGGTCTACGCCGCTGGCAAGGATATCTGCGAGAAGTCCGAGAGTATTCTTACGGAGAACGTCTGTATCGGCATAACCGGTCGTCAGAGCGTGCCAGTCTGCAATGAAGAAATAGCATTCATACTGATCCTGAAGGCGCACCCAGTTCTCGATCGCGCCGAAATAGTTTCCCAGATGAATGTTTCCCGTAGGACGTGTTCCTGAAAGTACGATTTTGTTTTCCATGTTTACCTCAACTTAAATAAGTATATTTTTACCGACTAGATTCCATAACAGTTCAGCGCACAATTTATCGATCGGCCATCGGAACGGAAATTCGATCCAATTGACAAGTTTCGACAGGATGCTTACGTTACCGTAATGATCCAGCAAGATAAGCGCGAAGAAAATATAATAACTGTATTGAGCAAGGTTCTCAAAGCTCCGTCTCCACTTATACGGAATATATGTAGAAACAAAGCGGTATCCATCCAGAGGCGGAATCGGAATAAGGTTAAATGCCATGAACAGGAAACCATATTCTTTCAGCATCCAGAAGAAGTATGTGATCAGCGTCTCAGCAAGTGCAGCAGCTCTGCTTTCAGTAGGATTCTTATAAAAGTAAGCAAGTACAAATACAAGAATAAAAGATGCTACAATCGCTGTAAGGTAGTTCGCCACAACACCGGCAAGGCTGATGAAACGCTCACATGTCGACCTCTTGAATCTTTTAAGATTGTTCGGATTATATTGGACAGGCTTTGCCCAGCCGAATCCGGCAAGAAGGAGCATGACCGTACCCAGAGGATCGAAGTGTGCCAGAGGATTCAGTGTGATTCTTCCCTGACGTCTCGGTGTATCATCGCCCATCTTCTCAGCTACCCATGCGTGCATGAACTCATGGATGGAGAAGGTAAACGAAAGCACCATGACCATCAAAACCAGTTCGATGATCTTTTCCGACATTGGCGCGTCTTCTTGAAGGATCCTAAATAACATAGCTCTTCCTTACTTCCCGATTATGCTTTCTTAAGAGAAAGGCTGACTTTCTCACCATTGATGTCGAGTTCAGTGCTATCATCCTCAGAACCTTCTGTGATGCTTGTCGCAAGAACATCAGAAGCGATCTGCTCACCGAACTTGGTGAATACAGCTGCCAGTTTCTCACCGCAGGAGTACTTCACCGTGATTCTGTCGGTGACCTCAAAACCGGACTTCTTTCTCTGGTTCTGGATCTTGGAAACGATCTCACGGACGAAGCCTTCCTCGATCAGTTCATCATTCAGGCTTGTATCGATAGATACCGTGAAGCCCTTATCCGACTGCGTAGACAAGCCTTCCGGCTGTACGTTCTCAACGAGCAGGTCTTCAGTAAGAAGCTCGAAGGTCTCACCTTCAACTTCGATACTGATCTTACCATCCTTATCAAGAGCCGCCATGGTCTCCTTACCCGGGAGAGCCGCGATGACTTCCTTAGCTGCATTGAGCTTGGCACCGAGCTTTCTGCCGAGCGTTCTCAGCTGCGGCTTGAACTTATAATCCAGGAGCGAAGATGCATCCTTAAGGAATGCTACTTCGTGTACATTCAGTTCTTCCTTGATGATCGTCTGATATTCAGCCGGCAGTTCGTCTTCGCATACAGCATAGAGTTTGCTGAGCGGCTGACGGATCTTGAGATTTGCGGCCTGACGGCAGGACAGTGCCAGAGTAACGATCTGCTGGACATCATCCATGTTTCTCTCGAGATCTTCATCGATCCAGGAATCTTCAGCTACCGGGTAGTCGCACATATGAATGGACATCGGAGCATCCTCGTTTACGGAACGGACGAGGTTCTGATAGATCGCCTCAGTCATGAACGGGATAAACGGTGCAGCCAGACGTGTGAACTGCTCAAGTACCGTATAAAGTGTCATGAAAGCGTTGATCTTATCCTGAGTCATTTCCTTGCCCCAGTATCTGTCACGGCCGCGACGTACATACCAGTTGGAAAGATCATCCACAAAGTTCTCCATCAGACGGGATGCGCCCGTGATGTCATAACCCTGCATCTTGCTGTCTACAGTCTTCTCGAGAGAAGCAAGTCTCGACAGGATCCACTTATCCATAACGGAAAGCTTATCGTACTCGAGGCTGTACTTGGTCGGATCGAACTGATCGATCTCCGCATACAGGATGTAGAACGCATATGTATTCCACAGAGTACCCATGAACTTACCGAGGATCTTATCCACATTGCTGTGGTCGAAACGGGACGGAAGCCACGGTGCATTTGCACTGTAGAAATACCATCTTGCCGCATCAGCGCCCTGACGGTTCAGGATATCCCACGGGTCAACAACGTTGCCCTTATGCTTACTCATCTTGATACCGTCCTTGTCCTGAACGAGACCCATAACGATTACGTTCTCGAACGGAGATCTCTGGAACAGCTGTGTGCTGATCGCCAGGAGCGAATAGAACCATCCGCGTGTCTGGTCCAGTGCCTCAGAAATGAACTGGCACGGATAGTGAGACTCGAAGAACTCTTTGTTCTCGAAAGGATAGTGGAACTGGGCAAACGGCATCGCACCACTGTCAAACCAGCAGTCGATTACCTCCGAAACACGTGTCATCGGCTTACCGCACTTCTCACATGTAACGTGTACATTATCTACATAAGGCTTATGCAGCTCGATATCGTCAGGGCAGTCCGTGGACTTCGCCTTCAGTTCTTCGATGGAACCGATGCACTCACGATGTCCGCATTCGCACTCCCATACCGGAAGCGGTGTACCCCAGTAACGCTCACGGGAGATACCCCAGTCAACTACGTTCTCAAGGAAGTTACCCATACGGCCGTCACGGATCGTCTCCGGATACCAGTTCGCCATACGGTTAGAAGCAACGAGCTGATCCTTAACCTTGGTCATTGCGATGAACCAGGAAGATCTTGCGTAGTAGATAAGCGGAGTATCGCATCTCCAGCAGAACGGATAGTCATGCTCATAAGGCATCTTCTTCAGGAGTTTGCCTTCCATGTTAAGTTTCTTGATGATGAGCGGGTCAGCATCCTTAACAAAAAGACCTGCAAACTCTTCGCAATCCTCCGGAAGAGTACCGTCTTCCTTAACGAGCTGTACGAACGGAAGATCATTGTCACGGCCGACTCTTGCGTCGTCTTCACCGAATGCCGGTGCGATATGAACGATACCGGTACCGTCGCTCATGGTTACGTAGCTGTCTGCGCAAACCTTGAAAGCTTCTTTTCTGCTCTTCGCAACTGCATCTGCAGAGTACGGGAACAGAGACTCGTACTTCTTGCCGACCAGCTCAGTGCCCTGATATCTCTCGATGATCTCATACTCATCGAAGAGCTGGGGAACGAGGCAGCCTGCCATGTAGTACATGACCTTCTTCTCTGTACCGTCGAGATCCTTGGAAACAGCGATCTTTACATACTCGTCTGTCGGGCTGACGCAGAGAGCAACATTGGATGGAAGTGTCCACGGTGTGGTCGTCCATGCAGCAAAGTAGGTATCCTCTTCGCCGACTACCTTAAAGCGTACGAATACGGAGTTCTCTTTTACAGCCTTATATCCCTGGGCAACCTCATGGCTGGACAGTGCAGTACCGCATCGCGGGCAGTAAGGAACGATCTTATGGCCCTTATAGAGCATGTCCTTATCCCACAAAGTCTTAAGAGCCCACCACTCGGACTCGATATATGTGTTGTCGTATGTAACATACGGGTGTTCCATGTCTGCCCAGAAACCTACGCGGTCAGACATCTGCTCCCACTCTTCCTTATACTTCCAGACGGATTCCTTACACTTCTTGATGAAAGGCTCGACACCGTACTCTTCGATCTGGGGCTTGCCGTTGATGCCCAGCATCTTCTCGACTTCCAGCTCAACCGGAAGACCGTGAGTATCCCAGCCAGCCTTAAACTGTACGTGCTCACCCTTCATGGTATGGTATCTCGGAACTACGTCCTTAATGACACGGGTCTTAATATGTCCGATGTGCGGCTTGCCGTTTGCTGTCGGCGGGCCGTCATACAGCGTAAAATTAGGAGTTCCGTCCTTTTCCGGGCGGATGGACTTCTTCTGGATGTCATTAGCTTTCCAGAAGGCCAGTACTTCCTTCTCGCGATCGATAAACTTCATATCCGGCGATACTTTTTTATACATAGTAAAACCTCTACTTCTCTAAAAGCTCCCGTCATTATAACATACGATGCCTTGTGTGAGTATATTTTTTATATTATAGATAGAATTTCGTCAAAAATGACAAAGAAACGTTCCCGAAGGATACTTCCGACGGGAACGTTCTCAAGATTCTTCGTATCTGACCTTACGGTTATACCTCGTATTCTTCCTTGACCTCGGCAAAAGGACCTGCGATGGTCATAACACCTCTGTCCTTTCCGTAATAGTCGTAGTTGAATACGATATCGGATCCGTCCGTATTCTCGAAGCGCTGCTCCGGCTGGAATGCTTTTCCGAGAATATCGGTATTGATGATGCCACAGGAGAAATCTGCGACTTTCTTAAAGAGATTCGTCACCAGGACATACTTGCCGTTTCTCTCAACAACATCCGCCGTCGCCTTAAATCTCTTGACTACGAGCTTGTTTTTCTCCTTCTTCCATTCCTTAGCACCGTTAAAGTAGACATTGCCGTCGATCCATACCGGAAGATGCTGGAAGTGCTTTTCCATGATCTTATGCTCATAGGCCATCGGCTCGTTCAGATGGAAGGAATCGATCCACTCCTGATAAGTCGGGTATTCATCGAACTGGAAGGTGCCGACTTCCTGCTTGTCGAAGAACTGCTCGGGACAATCCTCCGGACGCTCCTCGATCGGCCACTTCTGCACGAAGATGTTGTTATAAATACGGTCATCACCGTGAAGGATACTCATGAAACCCATGACTTCCGTTCTGTGCGGGAAGTGATACGGAGTATAGCGGGGCTGGTTCTTGCCGGATACGAATTC
>JAILHZ010000048.1 GCA_024695545.1 Clostridiales bacterium | reverse complement strand
GCCGGGGAGGCCTGCTGGAAGTAGACCTCATCGAATGTCATACGCTTGTTGATCTGCTCACGGATCCAGTCCATATCACGCTTGCTGATACCGACATAGGTCACGAACAGGATTCTCGTATCGATCGGTCTCTCACTGGCGAGGCACTTGTTGATATACTTTTTCCAGGCTCTCTTTCTGGAACCGAAGTAGAGCTTGCCCAGTCCCATATTACCTTTCTTAAGTACCAGCACCGGTCTTCCCATAAGAGAATTTACCAGGTTGGCCACGCCTTTGCTGACCTGCTTGGCTCTTGCAAGGAAGTCAAGGTTATCCACGATGAAGCTCGTGTGTACTTTCTTCTTCAATCTTTCGATGCGGGCCTGGATCTCCTCCGGGCTCTTTCCATCCTCCGCCATACGGCAGGCTTCGATTGCCAGGATACCCTGACCGCTCGAGAGGTGACCGGTATCCAGAACGAATACGCTGTCGAACGATTTCGCAGCTTCTTTTGCCACGGCAAATCCGCTGTGCTCAACCTTGCTCGAGATGGAGATATGAATGATGTTATTCGCAATCGTGAGCTGTCTTGAGAAGAACTCTTCGACTTCCTTCACATCCGGCGTCATTGTCATGACCGAGCGGGTATCATCCTCCATATACTTCAGGATACCTTTGGTATCGATTTCCTTTCCGTCTTTGAAGATACCTTCGGCGGTCCGGACCTTATGCGGCAGAACGGCGATATCGTACTTGTCGATCAGTTCCTGCGGAAGATCGGCAACACTCTCGGTCGTGATTACGACTCTCTTTCTCATCTTGCTGCCGTTCATCCAGGAGATCGACTCTTCCGCGATCTCCGTGCGGTTACCGGTGATATGCACGATATCCTTCGGCAGGAGACGGTACAGTTCATTTTCCAGTTCCGAACCGCTGACCGGCTTGACCAGATATCCGTCGAAGTTCTCCTTCGCATAGAGCGCACGGTTTTCCTCATCCGCGTTTGCCGTCAGGATAACAATACTTGTCTCACGGCTGCGTCCGCCGGTCTGCTCCAAGATCTTCCTTTTGCACTCGATACCGTCCATCTCCGGCATAAGATGATCCATGAAGATTACATCATAACGGATGTTCAGTGTCTTTCTGAGTGCCTCGGCGCCGCTCATGGCAGTGTCGATACGCACCTTTGTCTCACGCAGGAGCTTGCTTACGACCATGAGGTTCGCTTCGTTATCGTCGACGACGAGGATCCTTGCTTCCGAAGCCTCGAACTTCGGCACATATTCCTGCTTATGGCTGAGCACATCGCCCTTGTCAAAGTTATACTGACCGACTTTCGATTCAGTCTCACATCTCTGCGGGATCTCGATAATGAACGTGGATCCCTTGGTGTAGACGCTGTTCACGGTGACCTTACCGCCCATGAGATCAACAAGCTGCTTAACGATGGAAAGACCTAAGCCTGTACCCTCGATATGCTTGTTCGAATCTTCATCCACACGTTTAAATGCCGAGAACAGATACGGAATATCCTCAGGCTTGATACCGACGCCGGTATCCGTCACGTTATAGATCATGTTGCAGGTATGCTCATCGGCCATTTCACACTGGACAGACAGAGTAACGGAACCCTCTTTCGTATACTTGACGGCGTTATTGAGGACATTGATCAGGATCTGCTTGATGCGGACATCGTCACCGATGAGTTCATTCGGGATCTCCGGTGAGACATCGACATGGAAATCGAGTTTCTTTTCCTTGGCGCGGATCCACATCATACCGACAAGATCCGAGAGCATCTCGCCTGTCTGATAAGGAGCAGAAAGCAGCTGCATTCTGCCCGACTGGATCTTCGACATATCGAGGATATCGTTGATCAGGTTCAGAAGGAGTTTACCTGCCGACTTGATGTTAGCGGCATCTTCCATAACCTCTTCACTGACATCCTCACGAAGGATCATCTCGTTAAGTCCGATAATCGTGTTGATCGGTGTTCTGATCTCATGGCTCATGTTCGAGAAGAAACTGTTCTGCGCCTTGTTGAGCATCTCGATCTCCTGATGCTGGCGGTTCGCCGTAACGATCTCTTTCTGCAGGCAGTACTTCGTGTAGAGCATGACGACACCCATAACCATCTGGAAGATGAGGAACACGAGGAAGTTAACAAAGGATTCCTGTGACGTGATATGCTTCTTCGCATATGCGATGTAAACCAGAAGTCCCATGCCCGCATCCGAGACTGTGACCAGGCAGATGTACTCCAGAGGCTTCAGATAAATACATATCGGTACCATCAGGGAAACAGCCAGGAAGATCGTCGTATCAATATAGGAATTAAAGTGTACGTTTACAAATGACAGTGCGATACAAAGTCCGTAGATCATGATGCCCAGAAATGGACTCGAGAAGTGCATGACCTTATATCTTGTGTCGAAATCCTTCATCGCGTAGTTTACAAGAAGGAACCAGAAACAGCCTGTAAGCAGGAACGAAAGATAGAGAAGTCTGTGGAACGGCAGACTATTATCAAAGGCGGAAGGCTCGATGAGCGTCCAGAGAAAAAACGCGAAGACAAATGCCATGGCAAAAGCAACCATCGCGCGCGTAGTCCTTACCATTCCTTTATAGATTGACTTCACGACTTCCGGATCGTGTGTCGAGGGTCTGAAAATGTAGTCGATAATGCCTTTCATTTTTCTACCCCTCCTTCCTCATCTTCGGGAATGAACTCGAGGATCTCCTCATCATTCTCCTTATTTTCCGGCGAGTCTTCACCGGCGGAGAACTCGAGGACTTCCTCTTCCGGTTCAGAAGATACTTCCGTTTCGTCCTCCGTCTTATTCTTTTCCTTTCGGGCCGCCTCAATCTCATCAGAAAGGATCGCAGAAAGTCCTTTCGCCAGATGGCTGTACTCACCCATCAGCGGGTAGTGGTTCTCGGCGATGAATTCTTCCTTCTTCTCCTTCGCCGCCATCTCGAGTTCTTTTGCCGACTCGGAAAGATTGCCGGCACCGATCATCTTCGACGTACTCTTCAGAGCATGCACGAGGATCTCATAATTTTTCCAGTCGGAAGACTCATAGTATCTTCCGATCAGGGGGATCTTCTGCTCGGACTCGGTCGCGAACTGGACCAGCAGCGACTTATAGAAATCAAAGTCACCCATGCAGTACTTCATGCCGGCATCGGTGTCGACCGAATACGGCTTGAGCTGTTCACGGAGAGAAAGTGCACTGACCTTCGGGGAAGGTTCTCTGCGCATCTCCTCATAATCCGTTTCTGTAGCCGCGATCTTCTCGATCTCTTCGTAGGTAACAAGTGCCTTCGGAAGCACCTGACGCATGACGCGCTCGAGTTCATCCGTCTCGATCGGCTTACTGACGAATCCGTCAAAGCCCTCAGACAGGAACATCTGTTTGGCAGAACTCATCGCGTTGGCCGTAAGCGCAACGATCGGTACCTCGCCGTTCTTTCCCGCGACATCCGCGCGGATCCTCTTCATCGCCTCGACACCGTCCATGCCGCCCATCATGTGGTCCATGAAGATAATGTCGAAGACCTGTTCTCTGCAGATATCGATCGATTCCTGTCCGGAAAGCACTGTGGTAACTTCCATGCCGTAGCTCTTAAAGATGCTCTTGCCAACGACCAGGTTCATCGGTTCATCGTCGACGACCAGTGCCTTGACGCCCTTGCAGTACATCTTAAATCCGGCGGTCTGTTTATCATGGATACTCGAGTTGAGAACGGATACGACCGGGAAGCAGTAGAACGGTTTTTCCATGACTCTCGCGCGGGAGCCTGCGGAAAGTTTGAAATCACCGTTTGCTACAACAACGACGATCATATCCTTGGCATACTCTTCGATCATATCAATATTGGAAGCATACTCTTCTTCCGCAACAAAAAGGTGTGTCATGTGGATCGTGCTGTGTAGGAGCTTGAGATCCTCCGGATTATTTACACGGTGCATCTGGACACCCAGGCCCTTAACGATGTTGAGTACCATGGAGTTATAGTAATCACGCACCTGCGGGTCGGAGTATTTTTCGAAGTGGAGATACGCACCGAGGATCAGTTCGTCAGGATGTGCAACAGACATGCAGCTCGTCGGATCGATCACCTTCTGCGGCAGGCTGACATGAACGGTCGTACCGTGATCCTGCTTGCTCGTGATGGTCATAAAGCCGCCGAGGAGCGAGACAAATCCGGATACGATCGCAAGGCCGAGGCCTAATCCGCCGCCCATTCTCGCACGGCCGGAATCCGCCTGATAGAAACTGTCGTAGACCTTCTCGAGTTCATAGTCCGACATACCGATACCGGTATCCGTGACCTCGATACAGAGGTTGACGCCGTAGCTCTGTTTCTCACTGACGATACGTACATAGACGCCGCCCTTTTTCGTATACTTCAGTCCGTTGCCGATCAGCGCACGGAGGATCTTCTTCAGTTTCGAGACATCCGTATTCATGACCGCCGGGATCGCCGGGTCTACATCAATGATCAGCTCTACTTCTTTGGACTTGATCACACGAAGCTCGGTTACGAGATCGTGGAGGACAGAACTGAGCATATAGTCTTCGTTATTGCTGACGGCTTTCTTTCGGTCGAGTTCGGAGTAGTCGAGAATATCACTGATCTGATCCGCCACCCTGCGGCCGGCCTCGCGTACGGCGACCAGATCGCCGTAGATCTCACGGTTCTGGGACTTCTCGATACAGATGCTGGTCAGTCCGATAACGGCATTAACAGGTGTTCTGATCTCATGGGAAACATTTGCGAGGAAATCATTGAGACGCTCTGTCGCTTCGGTCAGCTGAACGATCTCATCCTGCGAATTCGTGATCACCTGTGTCCATCTGTCGATGATCAGCTTTGCAAACCATCCGACTACGAATATAAGTGCCAGATGAAGAAGGATCCTTGTCACTGTCAGGGAGTCAAAGGTCTCTCCTTCGTAGGCCATGACAGACAGGTTATAAGCCATGGTTGCATAGTAGGTGATCTGGCACATCGTGATCAGGCCCTTCATGCCGGTCGTCGTGAAAAGGATGATCAGCATGGCCATGACGATGGCAAGATCAAAGGTCGATGTGCGGTGGATACCATAGAAAAAGGCCGTACACATCATCAGGATACCGTATATCCGCAGGCGGAATACGGGAGATGCGTCCTGTCTGAAGTGAACGACCCAGCAGATGATCACGGCGACACAGATCAGTGGAAGGATAAACAGTTCCCAGCCCATCAGGATCGATTCTCCGATGAGCAGTGCCGTACATACCGTAAATGTGATCAGCACCATCAGGTGGGATGAATGGAATAGTTCGCTCTGTTCGGAGGCCTGTTTCGGATTAGTCATTTGCATTCTCCTTAGATTCTTTTTCGAGCTTCTCTTTCATGATCTCAATCATGATATCCGCGAACTTCGGATCGAACTGGGAACCTTTTCCGTTGTTCAGTTCCGCCATGATCTTCTCGTCCGTCAGTTTTTCCCTGTAGCTTCGGTTACTCGACATAGCATCATAGGCATCTGCAACGGCGATGATCCTCGCCGCTTCCGGAATATCGAACCCCGAGAGCCCGTCCGGATATCCTCTTCCGTCGAATCTCTCGTGATGGTAACGTGCCGCGACCGTCAGTTCCGGATCCTCTTTAATATTCGAGAGGATCTTCGCACCCATCCCCGGATGTTCTTTGATCTTGGCAAACTCGTCGTCCGTCAGTGCTGACGGCTTGTTGATGATCTCATTCGGAATTCCGATCTTGCCGACATCGTGAAGAAGTCCCATCATGTAGACCTCATCCTGACGGAATTCGGAATATCCTGCACGCGCCGCGATCTTCTTGGCATACTCCGCGACACGTCCCGAGTGACCTCTCGTATAGATGTCCTTGGTATCGATCGCCGCCGCAAGTGACTCGACAACGTGCACGAGGAGAAGCCGGTTCTCCTGTGTCTTCTTCTGAACTTCGAAGTTGAGCTGGTTCTGGAGTGTAACCAGTTCGATCATGTGCCGCACACGCAGAAGCAGAACTTCCGGAACGAAAGGCTTGCGGATAAAGTCCATCGCACCGAGTGCAAGGCCTTTACTCTCTGCGCCCTGGCTCTCATCCGCGGTCAGGAACATGACCGGGATCTTCGCCGCATCCGCACTGATCGCGCGGAGCTTCTGCAACGTCTCATATCCGTCCATATCCGGCATCTTAACATCGAGAAGGATAAGATCCGGACATCCGCCGTCATCCTGAATGTAAGCAAGCAGTGCTTTTCCGGACTTCAGCGCCGTCACGCGGATACCGCCGGAGCTTAAGATCTTGCCCGCGACCTGCAGGTTCATGGCATCGTCATCGACGATAATGACGTTTCTGTCTTTCTTCTTATTGAACTTCGTTTCATATTCGTTGCCGAGGAATTCGCTCTCGTAGGTGACGACGAGCCTTCTTCCCATATGGCGTTCCCATCTTTCGACGATATGGTTAATGACCTTGCCCGTACTGTCCTCGCGGATATCCGTCAGGAAAACGAAGTACTGGTTCTTGCGGTTTCTCATCAGGATGTCTGACTTACGGAGCGACTCGCGGATGTGGTTTCCGAACTCATCGAGGAGTTCCATGTATTCTTCAGAGGAAACATCTTCCGCTTTTCCCAGCGTAAAAAGCACTTTGCACGCGCTGATCCTGTTACGGATGATGTAGCGGATGATGTAACGGTACACAGGCGAGAAAGAATCCTTATCAAGCTGCAGTGCCACATCGGGGATCGTTCTCTCTCCGAGGATACCGGAGATCGCCGAGATATCCGGAAGTGCATCTCCTCCTTCGTCATCATCGAAGGACTCGGCCGAATAGAGGCTGTAGCCGTGTTTGCCGTTCTTCTTTACCGTATAGAGCGCCTTGTCGGCGAGCTTAAAGAGCGTATTGAAATCGTTTCCGTGACGGGGCACATAGATCGCGCCGATCGATGCGCCGAGCGGAATATCCATATCCTCGCCCATCAGTTCTTTGGCCATGGAGACGACTTCGTCATTCAGGCGGCTCGTGATCGACGCGACCGTCGTCTCGTTCAGCACACCCTTGGCAAATGCGATGAACTCGTCACCGCCCAGTCGTCCGCAGGTGCTTCCCTCCGGCACGGCATTCTGAATGATCTTTGCAAAGCCCAGGAGCACCTTATCGCCCATATCGTGGCCGTAAATATCGTTGACGGGCTTAAAGGAGTCGAGATCGATCATCATCAGACATCCGGTCGTGTTCGCGCAGACCTTGGTCATCATGGCCTCGGTCGCGCCCTTATTCAGAAGTCCGGTAAGCTTGTCGATCGACGCTTCACTCTTTAAGTTCTGCATCTCGGAGCGGCTCGACATGACGTTGTCGATCCTTCGCATCAGGACATCCGGATTAAATGGCTTTCTTACGAAGTCCGATACGCCCATCTCAAATCCGCGCGTCTCGGTGTTCGTATCCTCATCGGCCGTCAGGAAGATGACAGGTGTCGCCTCGGCGTTGACAGACTTCTCGTATTCACGGAGAAGCTTCAGCGTCTCAAATCCGTCGATCCCGGGCATCTTGATGTCCAGAAGGATCAGATCCGGAAATCCTTTCTCGGGTAAATATTCAAGTAACGCGTGCCCCGACTTGAGCGCCGTCACGCGCATGTTGTTCCTGCTTAAGATGTGTCCAGCCATTTTCAGGTTCGCGGTATCGTCATCCACGACCATAACCCACTTCGCCATTGGAACCCTCCTAGTCCTCGTTATTCTCCTCCGGGAGGAATTCGAAAATCTCATCCTCCTCGTCAATATCATTCTGTTTTATCTCCAGGTTTTCCTCGATCGCCCGGACAGTCTTCGTATACAGATCCATCGCCTTACCGTGTCCGTCCGTGATCGCGAGCTCATCCCCGCGTCCGGCAGCCGCCTCCAGATCCGCCGCCAGCTCGAAGAGCTTCTTCGCGCCGATCGTCTTACTGGTGCTTTTCAGTGAGTGGATATAGATCTCATAGTTCTTCCAGTCATGTGCCTCATAGCAGGTCTGAATGTTCGGGAGCTTGGTCTTCTGCTCAGAGCAGTATTCGGTCAGGATCGACGTATACATATCCCTGTCATTCTGACAGAAATAAAGCCCCGTCTTCACATCCACCCCGGCTTTAGCCAGCGCCTCGAAAAGCACTTCCGTACTTTCATCCTGCGCGGTACGGTTTTCTTCAGAAGACTCCTCAACGATCTCGATCTTCTCCTCCGGCAGATACGTAAGCAGCATCTTCTCCAGCTCACGTCCGTCGATCGGCTTGGTCAGATAATCGTCGAAGCCCTGCGCGATATATCTTTCTCTGGCGCCGCGGATAACGTCCGCTGTCAGGCAGATGATCGGGGTCTTCTCATTGAGCTTGTTGCCGAGACCGCGGATCTCGTTCATCGCTTCGGTACCATCCATGCCGGGCATTCTCTGGTCCATCAGGATCATGTCGTACTTATTCTCATCGGACAGACGGATCGCCTCTTCTCCGCTGAGCGCCGTGTGAATACGGATACCCGTCTTCTTCAGGAGGCTGGCCGCTACGGCGATATTCATCTTGGTATCGTCGACGATCAGGATGAGCGCCGTCGGTGCATGGAAAGCTTCTCTGTATATTTCGTCGCTCTCCGCCTCGGCATTCGTGACTTCAAATTCGCCGATCGGTTCATCGTTTTCGACCTTCTGCCACAGCTCGAACCAGAACACGGAACCCTCGCCGTACTTGCTCTTGACCTTCAGTTCACTGTTCATCAGGCCGAGGAGCTTCGTACATACCGACATACCGAGACCTGTGCCCTCGATATTCCTGTTTCTCTGCACGTCCAGTCTCTCAAAGGATTCGAAGAGACGCTTCATGTCTTCTTCCTTGATGCCGATGCCGGTGTCCTTGACTTCGACGTAAAGGAGGATCTGCTTCTCCGGATCTTCCTTACGTTCCTTACCCTTAATCGTCAGCGTAACCGTGCCCTGTTCCGTGTACTTTACGGCATTCGTCAGCAGGTTCATGATGACCTCGTTGATACGGGTGTTATCGCCGTAAAGCTCCGTGGGGATCGAAGGATCGACATCGAGTACGAGTTCGAGATCCTTCGCGCGGGCTCTCTCCGAGATCGAGTTCATCACGTAGGAGATCTGCGACTTCACGTTGTACGGCGCAGAAACGATCTCCATCTTACCATTCTCGATCTTACTGAAGTCGAGGATACTGTTGACCAGAGCCAGAAGATTCTGTCCGGACTGGCGGATATTTCTGGAATAACCCATGATCTCCCGATTATCCGTCTCACGGATGATCATCTCATTCATGCCGAGGATCGCGTTGATCGGGGTTCTGATCTCATGGGACATATCAGCGAGGAACCGGCTCTTCGCTTTACTTGCTTCATCGGCCGCCTGCTTCTCAAGACGCAGTACCTTCTCCGCATATTCCTGCTGCTGTTTGCTGTATTTATCCAGCACATACGCAAGTACGACTGCAATCGTTCCGCCGATAAGGGCCGCGATACCTGCAGCGATCAGGTAACTTCTGACAAGACCGCCGAGACCCTTCTTCATCTCTGCCTTGCTGGTAGCGATACCGACATGCCATCCGCTGTTCTCCATTCTGGAGACAACGATCCCGCGGGTAACTCCATCGTAGTCCTCTACGTAGACTGTCTCATCGGAATCCGCGCGGATATTCGCGACAACATCCGCGTACGGAGAGCCCGGAACCTGCATCATGCCGATCGGATCTTCCGTGAAAGAATACGCTTCATTCGGATGCACGATCACACTCATATTCTGGTCAACCAGGAATGCATAACTATTTTCGGCCACATCCGCTTCGTCGATAATGTCGACCAGTACATCCACGAAGATATCCGCGGCAATAATTCCCTTCAGCTCACTGTCCGCACGGACAGCCTTCGAGATCGTGATGATCGGCTTCTTCGTATCCGAATCCATATACGGTGCGGAATAATAGATCTCATTCGTCTCCGCCGCGACCCTGTACCAGTCACGTTCGTGTGAGAAGTCGACTGTGCCGTCAGCCACGAAATCCGATGCACAAGCCATCGTATTGTCCGGGAAGGTGAAATAGATATCGTAGATGTAGCCCTTCGTATTCAGGCTGTCGTATACCGACTTCAGGTAATCATGAAAAAATGCCCCGTCCTGGTCGAAGAACCTGCTGTACTCAATGTTCGCAGCAAGTGTATCGACGATCGTGGCATTTGAGTTCAGCCAGGTGGTCAGTTCCTGTGCATATTTATCTGCGGCTACGCGGTACTTCTCTTCCGACTGTGTAAAAACGCTCTGCTTGGCTCTCCGATAACTGATGATCGAGAGCAGTCCCGTACTGACCAGAACGACCAGTACGATCATTATCGTCAACTTGACACGGAATCTTCTCATACCCCAACTACCGGTGAACGCCCCTCGCACACCGTACCGCCTTTACTTCGCTTACCCTCTGTTCTGCCCCTAACACCCCCACGTGACACACGGCAGAATCCGATATAATAATTCTATCATAAAGGCACCTGCCTCTTCTAACAAAAAACGCCCAAGAATAGTGTGTTTTTCGGAACTTTTTGCCTTATTCCGTTTACATAATATTTACATTTGGAAAGCATCGGAGGTGATTCCCCCGCCCCGCTTTCTGCTATGATGAGACTGCATATATCCGTGATATAATCAAAAGCAAGTATTTATCTTTGCGCAGGAGGGGTACCATGAAGAAATTCGAGATCACCGCAGTCCTGGAAGAAGCCTGTCGCCAGACGCTTCTCTGCCGCATGTTTTTAAAAGCCGACCCGAACTGTTACAGTTGTTTTCCGGTCAAGGCCGGCGAGGAGCTTTTCATGTATATGGACGAACAGGATTTCCGTCTGGATGGCTATGTCGTCCGCCGCTTGAAGGATCTTGTCGAGATCAATTCGAAGGTTGACCTGACAAACGATATCCTCGAGAACGAGGGCGTGACCGCGCAGGTCAAGAAGCCCGACATCGATATCACTTCCTGGGAAGGCGTGCTGAACTATCTTTCACATAACCGCCTGAACGCGATCTTCGAGTCCGAGGACAGAAACAGCGGAAATATTGACTACGTGATCGGACGGATCGAGAAGAAGGATGACCGCTATATCTTCGTCCGCGGTTTCGACACGGACGGCAAGTGGGACGAGAAGCCGACACGCATCGCTTTTTCCGAGCTCGTCTCCATCTCTTTCGGCACGAGATATGTTGAGGTATTCAGCAAATACCTTCCACCCTGTCCCGTCGAGCGTGACATCTCGCTTCTGCCGAAGATCTAAAGGTTAAATTCTATTTCAAAAGCACTATCGGAGGAACACAACTATGCATTATTCTTATCGCACCAGCGGAACCTGCGCGACCAAGATCGACTTCGAGATCAATGACGGAGTTGTTACTGACGTCGTTTTCACTAACGGATGCAACGGCAACCTCAAGGCGATCAGTAAACTCGTTGACGGCTGGAAAGCAGATGACATCGCCGACAAGCTTCTCGGCAACACCTGTGGTTTTAAGCCGACATCATGCGCTGATCAGCTGGCGAAAGCAGTTCTGGAAGCAAAGTCTAACGAGAAGTAATCCAACAAGGCAAGTATTGACCACTTCATGGTCTTTTCCAGAAGGACACACAAGTATATGTTCAGGCGGATCATCCCGCAAAAATGCGTTATGATCCGCCTGTATCTGTTCACATTATTAATTCATTCTGTTGTAATACGTCACTTAAACCCTTACTTCAAAAAGAACCTGTACAGGAACTTTTCTGTACCAGTGCTGTTTTTTGCGCGCTTTCAAAAGCTCATGTTTTCCAGAAGAAACGAGATCTTCCAGTTCTTTTTCAGTGATGCCTTCTTTACTGAATGCCGCCTTCTGCGCGATCGTTCTTACCTGCGAAGAAGGACGCCTGTTCCACTTTCTTCCGATCCAGGAAAAATAGTGATAGTAGGCTCTCGCCCGGGCATTGATGTCGCTTCTGCTAAAGGCTCTTCTCCATAGTGCCGTATAGATGGCACGGATCAGAAGCAGGATCAGAATAACAACTCCCGCACCGAGAAGGATCTTACGTACGATCGGGTTCATCTTCAAACCTTTGCTATCGGATGAGTTTCCCGAATCTCCGTCAGCTCCGGGTGTTTTGCCGCCATCGGGTGCTTTTCCCGCAGAACCGGTCGGACGCGGAGTCGGCGTGGCTCTGTTTCCGGGCTTTGGTGTCACCGTCGGGTTATCAGGTTCTCCGTATTTCATCAGTTCTTCCGCACTGCTCGGGATTCCGTATTTCTCAATCAGAGCGTGCACATCATAGCCATCCGCAACCAGAGAATTACCCGGTGTCGGATCTCCCATGACCCAGCCGTATTCCGGAGTGAAAAACTCGAACCAGGCATGTGCATCCTTCGTGGAAACAAAGTAATCCTTTGCAGACAAAAGCATGTTGTCGAGCATATATCCGGTACAGTACCTCGCCGGCACACCGAGCATACGGAGAAGTATGACGGTCGTTGACGCATAGTGCACACAGAAACCGGTCTGACTATCCTCCATGAACCATACGACAAAATCTTTGTCCTCGTCCGGGTAATCCGTGTGCGCATCATACGGATGGAGCTTGTTGACGAACGTGCTGACGGCGATGACCTTATCATAGACTGAGGCCTCGATCTCACCGTTATAAAGCGCCATATACCACTCAGGAAGAAGACCGCTGTCCAGGATCTGCTTACGCGTCTCCTCCGGCACATCAAGAGTGGTCGTATTCACATACTTCAGATACTCCTCGGACCAGACATCTGCAGATCTCTGAACGGGAACTCCATAGAACGGATAGGTGTTAATCGTCGAATCAGATTCGCCGAGGGATAGGAGGACATTGAAATCCTGTGTTCCCGGATAGATCCCCGTATCGTCTCCCAGCATAGTATAGAAGTCAGCATAGCATGGCACATAGTAGTGGTAATCCATAGAATCCATAGTGTCAACACTGAGCGCGAATGCGGTTACCCGAGCCTGTAATGCTGCATCCTCCGCATAGATATGCTCAGATCGGGGTTCTTCTTCGGCATTGCCCCACTCATGACCGGTATAGGTATCCAGCGAACGGTTTCTAAGATAAAGAGCCCGGTCGCCGGGTTCAATCGGCAGATCGCCCTGATAGGTGCTCACCATATCATAATCCAGCAGATCATACCGGCAGGCCTTCATCAGCACATAGTCCGGCGGATCGAAGTTTCCGACTCTGTTCAGATCTTCGTATTCATGCTCGACACGGGAAAAGGAAATCTCGCCATCCTCCTGCGAGATCTCGATTCCGCCCATGTAGGGTTTCTTATCGCTTTTCGAACCCGAACCCGATACTTTGCCGAGATTGCCGGGAAGCTTGCTCTGGCCGAAGAACTCTTCGATACTGTTCAGGCTCCGGACGGCGAGTTTATTCTTGTCATAGCCTTCCTGCGGGAACCATATCCCAACCAGAAATGCCAGGCACATTGCAGGCACCGTCATGATCAGAAGCTTCCTGTCCCCTGCGACGCGGTCACTCTTACGGAGACAGTGGAACAGGCAAAGAAGAATGATTCCGCCGATGGCAAGTTCACACCAGAGCTGCTCCGGGAACTTATAGTTCAGCGCGACCGACAGGAAGAGGAACGGTACATAGAAAGGAATGCAAAGGAGAATACTTTTTCTTCTCGCGATCACGTACGAAGTGAAAAGCACCGGAAGAATATTCACAACAAGAAGGAAACCCGTCAGCACGCCTTCGGCGTCATGCGGCTTCTCGACGTCGTAGTCCCAGTCACGGAAGGTAAATCTCTTGAGCACATATGCCAGCGCGTCCACACCTCTTCTCACTCCGCCGATATCGGCCCAGACCACAAGCACGGGAATGAACAAAGACAGAATCAGGATCACCCGCGATACCCACTTTTTCTTCTCGGTCAGGATATGAAGGCAGGTCGCCACGAAAGCCATCGAAAGGATAACGATCATGATCATCTGCTTATTGACGGACAGCGCATACGTGCTTGTCAGCATAAGCGTAAAGCTGATGCACAGGATCGTGGTCAGAAGCGTCGGGAATATGTAGTTGACCGGCTTGGCGGACGAAGAAGCCGGGAGGACGTAATCACTTTTTCTCATCGGCTGTCTCCTTCGGGATCTTCATGCTGAGGATACGAAGCACCGCCAGATCCAGATCACGCTGCGACTGGATCTCAAAGGCGATTTCTTTTTTTCTCGGCGGGAGCACACGGATCCTGTGGGGCATCTCCTTTTTCAGGAAATACTCCGACGTGAACAGAAGTTCTCCCATCTTTCTGTCGAAAATATCTCTGTCATAATCCAGTTCCAGGAAGACACGGGCATGCCCGAAACACTCTTCCTGAGGTTCTTTTACCAGAAGTGCATCCTTCTTGGCGGACGCCTTCCAGTGGATATTCTTGATCGGGTCTCCGAGGAGATAGTCGCGCACGTCGTAGATCTCCGAATACGGGGACTGGGACCTTCTTAAGTTCTTCGCCTTAAATCCGTTCATATCCGGAAGCGCCTCCGGCATCTGCGGGACAGGCTGGACGATCAGCTCACAGGAAGAACGGCACTTCTTCGTGATGCCGAAGAGTCCGAACGGATCGTATACCCTGACCTTTTTTACGTCCATGCGAAAAGCACCGCAGTGGGCCGTGTCCATCGGGATTCTCACTCGCTTGTCGCCATGGACGAAGAGCTTCTTCTTTGTGATCTTATCCGTCATTTTCTCATGGATCGTGTAGTTGATGCGCAGTACGGAAAAACCGCTGACCGCTGTTCCCGTGACCGCCAGATCAACGAAGGCCTGATCCCCGATCTTTACATTTCTCGGCGACGTCAGATAAACCTTCCGGTTCGTCCCGCAGATCAGGCACAGCAGAAGAGCCAGGATCGGGATCAACAGCAGGATGATCAGACAGTACCATGCCAGCCACATCTGGTAGAAAAGGAAAAATGCGATGACGCCGGACAGCGCCAGGATATAGATACACCAGCTCCTGAACATACGTGATGCACGTCCTTGTCAGACTCTCGGTGCGGGAACCGATTTGAGGATCTCACGGGTGATATCGGTGATGCGTCTTTCGCTTACTTCCGCTTCAGGAGTGAGCATCAGACGGTGTCCCATGACCGGTGTGAATACGGCCTGGATATCGCTCGGGATCACGTAATTTCTGTGGAAAAGGTAAGCATAGGATCTTGCCATGGAGGTCAGTGCCAGTGTCGCACGGGGGCTTGCGCCTCTCTCAAGATCGTCATGCGTACGCGTACCGGCAACCAGTGCGATGATATAGTCCAGCAGAGGTTCGGAAACGAACACGCGGCTGACTTCTTCCTGCATCGCCAGAAGCTCCGATGCACTGCAGAGGCAGCGTACGGAATTCAGCGGGTTATTGCCGTCTTTTCTATCTTCGAGCATTGCTTTTTCCGCATCGGCGGACGGATATCCCATCGAGATACGGATCGCAAATCTGTCCATCTGTGAGTCCGGAAGAAGAGACGTTCCGGATGCGCCGGACGGGTTCTGTGTCGCAAAGACCGTGAATGGTTTCGGAAGTGCATATGTGTTACCGTCGACCGTGACCTGACCTTCTTCCATCGCTTCCAGAAGTGCGGACTGCGTACGGCTCGATGCGCGGTTCAGTTCATCCGCCAGGAAGAGATTATGGAAGACAGATCCCGGCTGGTACACCATGGACTGGGAATGTTTATCGAATACAGAAAAACCGGTGATATCGGAAGGAAGAACGTCCGGCGTGAACTGTACACGTCCGTAATCCAGTCCCATCGCGCGGGAGAATGCCAGCGCCATCGTTGTCTTTCCGACGCCCGGCACATCCTCGATCAGGACATGTCCTCCGGAAAGGATTCCGGCCAGTGCCTGAAGGATCACGGTATCCTTGCCGCAGATTACTTTTCTTATCTCCACGATTATTGCATTCGTTTTCTCACTCATAGGTACACTCTTCCCTGTTTTAGATTTTCACCCCAATATTCAAATCAGCAACTATACACTTTATCCCTTTATCTGAAAAGCACTCTCACCCTCTCATAGAAGAATAAGCTTTTCCGTTCTGCAGGTCTTTTTTCTTATACTCAGCCAGTTCACTGATCGTGACCAGTGTATATCCCCGGTTGATCAGTTCCGGAATGACTGTCTCCATTGCCGTCGCCGTCGTCTCATAAAGGTCATGGCAGAGAATGATATCTCCGTCACGGACATTCGTGAGGACTTCGTTGATGACGTGTTCACTGTCTCTGTATTTCCAGTCATTGGTATCGATCGACCAGAGGATCATCGGCATGTCGACATTCTCGGCGACCGTCGAGTTATACGAACCTCCGACCGGTCGCATTACTTTCGGATAGATGCCGGTCAGGTTATAGATCGCATCCGCGGTGTCCCAGATCTGCTTATGGACAGCATCTCCAGAGATCTTGGTAAGTGTCGTATGGTTCCAGGTATGGTCACCGATCTCACAGTGCATATTCGTCGCACGGATAATGCAGTCGCGGTAGCGGTTGACACGGTCACCGGTCACGAAGAATGTCGCATGTGCGCCATACGGCTCGAGCACATCGAGGATGCGCATCGTAACATCCGTATACGGACCGTCGTCAAACGTCAGCGCGACGATCTTCTCGGGAACAACCTTCTCCACATGGGTATCGATCCCGTACTCACTCATCTTCGTATCAAAAGCCGGATCCTGAAGGATCGAATACAGAACTCTTTCTCTCGTGATGCCGTTACTCAGACCGATCTTATACGCCTGGATCTTCTCCTGTTCAGGTGCCTGTCCGTAGAAGACTTCGAACACGGTATTCAGGAAATCGTCATCACTTTCCAGGAGTGCCTGGCTCTCCGGTGTGGAAAGCATCTGCGAGATAACTTCCCGAACTCTTCCGGGATCTTCGATCGTCTCGTTGACATACTTGTTCAGATCGTCCTCTCCCGGCCGGTTACCTGAGAATCTGGAATAAAGACGTGTCAGGAAAGATGTCAGCTCATAGTTGTTATCTCTCGGCTGGGTAAGCGTGACATGTCCGGGTGCGATGCCGAGGCGTGTGCAGCGGTCTGCAAAAGCCTGGCTGTCCGAGATCTTATCGGTTACATAGCTCATGGAAGCACCGTTATCGAGATACGAAAGGTACAGTGCTTTTTCATCGGAAGACGCATCACGCCCGAGCATTACACGGCAAAGAGCATCGATCGTCTGATCATCTGATTTTGCCAGTGAAGCAAACTCGGAAGAATGAATGATCTGATCGATCGTCGGGGCGACTTCTTTTCCGCTATAAAAGAACTCGACCCAGATGTTGGTTTCTTTTGCCACCGGGGCTCTTCCGTACATCTCCGTGAAGATCTCGCCGACAAAGGCGGCAAGTTCCGGATCCTTATCCATCGGCTCGAGATCGGTGATCTCACCCGGCGTGATGCCGTACTGTGCGCATGCCGAAGCGAACCCGGGGTCTTTTGTAACTTCGTAGATATATGTCCGGAGACTGACTCCCTTATCGAGGTAGTCCGTATACTTTGCTCTTGTTTCCTGATCCGGCTCTTTACCGGTCATCGCCAGAGATACCGTATCGATCGACTTGCCGGAATCATATCCCTTTGCTTTAAAGGCCTCACTTTCGGTCAGCATCTCGATCATGCCGGCCGCCGTGGTATTTCCGTTCTTGAGATTGTTATACCAGAACCCGAAGGACTCGACATCCGGATCCTGTCCGAGAAGTGTCTTATATGTAAGGTCCACATAATCCGAGGTGAGATCTTCCTGTGCGCGCACCTTCGAAGGTACCATGCATGTTCCTGCCAGCACACCGGTAATCACGACCGCTCCGACAGATCTTTTCACATAGCAGAGCACTCTGTTTTTCTTTTTGGCCATTAGTTCCTCACCCCACAAATCACAGGCGAACCGCCTGAAATCACATTTTCAGTATATACGAAACACATAACATCTAAGTGACATATCTGAAATTTTCTGGTTACGGACGTCGGATTTGCAGGCATTTCGGGCATAAAAAGAGGAGCTGGGAAACACATAAAACCAGCTCCTTCTTACTCGAGCGGAACATGATAACGGAAAAACAGAAACAATCCACGCTCGTTACAAACCTATTCACCTATACTATAGCGTCTACAGGCGTTTTACGCCACAGAATATCGTCCCCGAATGTATAACAATATTTCGCGAAAGTATTTTATCACGGTTTCAGGCAGCAAAAAACCGGAGCAATTCCAGCAGAAAAGTTCCGGTTTTATTTCCAATATTTTCCGACCGGTCAGATCATCTTCTCGGAAAGCTTTACGCCGCCGAGGATATGGAAGTGTACGTGTTTGACGGTCTGTCCGCCGAACTCACGGCAGTTGTTGATGATTCTGAATCCTTCGTCGATGCCGGTTGCCTTGACTACTTCCGGGATCGCGTCGAGGACATCACCGAGTGCCTCTTTGCCCTCTGCGGAAGAGGACATATCAAGGATGTCGTCAAAGTGCTTTTTCGGAACGATCAGAACATGTACCGGTGTTGCCGGGTTGATGTCCTTGAAAGCCAGGACCTTGTCGTTCTCAAATACTTTGGTGGAAGGGATCTTGCCTTCTACGATATCACAGAATAAACACATACGTTTTTCCTCCTTACAGCATCTTTTCGAGTTCAGTCTTTACAGCAGCCAGAGCCTCGTCGATACCTGCCGGGTTCTTACCGCCGGCCTGCGCCATGTTCGGACGTCCGCCGCCGCCACCGCCGACAATCGGAGCGATCGCCTTGATGAGGTTACCGGCATGAGCGCCGGCCTTAACTGCGGAATCTGTCGCCATGATGACGATATTGGCCTTGCCGTCGCAGGAAGAAAGCAGAGCAACGACACCGTCGCCGATCTTATCCTTCAGGGAGTCGCCGAGGTCACGGAGAGCACCCATCTCAACATTATCCAGTTTCGTAGCAAGCAGCTTGACCCCCTTGACGTCTTCTGTCTGCTCGAGGGAATTACCGAGAGCATCCTTCGCAGCCTGTGCCTTCATGGACTCGATCTCGGAGTTCGCAGCCTTCAAGTCCTTCTGCAGGTGATCGATCTTCGTTACGATCTCGGACGGGTTCGCCTTCAGGAGCTTTGCAGCTTCATTCAGAAGATCCTCGAGTTCCTTGTAGTAAGCGAGCACGCCGTCACCGGTCAGAGCCTCGATTCTTCTTACACCAGCCGCAACACCAGACTCGGAAAGGATCTTGATGTGCTGGATCTGGGAAGTATTGGAAACGTGAGTACCACCACAGAGTTCAACGGAGAAAGCATCCTTGAAGTCCGCTTCGTTGTTTCCGGATGTACCCTTGCCCATGCTGACAACACGGACGACATCGCCGTACTTCTCACCGAACAGCGCCATCGCACCGGTGGATACAGCTTCCTGCTGGCTCATCTCATCAGTGCGTACTGCGAGAGAAGCCGCAATCTCTTTATTAACGATTGCTTCTGCCTGAGCGATCTGCTCAGCCGTCATCGCCGCATCATGAGAGAAGTCGAAACGCAGACGGTCCGGAGTAACAAGGGAACCCTTCTGCTCAACATGATCACCCAGAACGATCTTCAGAGCCTTCTGCAGAAGGTGTGTCGCGGAGTGGTTCTTACATGTATTACTGCGGTTTCCTTCGTCGACGTAGAGCCCGGCAGCACTGCCGCTCTTGATCGTTCCCTTGGAAACATAACCGGTGTGACCGATGCGTCCGCCCGGGAGGTGGATCGCCTCAGTAACAGTAAACTCTCCGTCAGCGGTCTTGATTGAACCCTTATCACCGACCTGACCACCCATGGTGCCGTAGAAGGAAGTAACGTCAGTAACGATCGTACCCTTCTCGTTCTCGGAGAGGGAATCCTTAAGGGAAGATTCGTCAGCTACTGCAACGATCTTACCTTCCGTATTCAGTCCGTCATATCCGACAAACTTTGTGGTAATACTCTCATCAAGTGTATCAAAGATACCGGCGGAAGCGTTGAGCTTCGCGGAGAAGTTCTGGCTGTCGCGGGCCTTCTGCTTCTGCTCTTCCATGGAGACCTTGAAGCCTTCTTCATCAACTGTCAGGCCTTCTTCCTCTGCAAGCTCTGTGGTGAGCTCGAGCGGGAAGCCGAACGTATCATAAAGATAGAAAGCATCTTTACCTTCGATCTCTTTCTTTCCCTCAGAACGAGCGGTGTCGAGGATCTTCTTGAACTCCTTCATGCCGTTCTCGAGAGTGCTCTCAAAGCGCTCGATCTCCTTGGTCAGTTCATTCAGGATGAACTCACGGTTGGAGGTCAGAAGCGGATAGCTGTTCTTATAGATCTCATCGATAAAGATGGTTGCGATCTTGAGGATGTCGTCCTTCTTCAGGTTCAGTGTTCTTGCGTGTCTTACCGCACGGCGGATCAGACGGCGGAGTACGTAGCCTGCACCTGCGTTTGCCGGAACGAGTTTCGCAGCGTCACCGATGAGCATAACGGAGGTACGAGTGTGATCGGCAAGGATACGCATGGAGCGTGTCATTTTCTCGTCCGAATTGTACTTCTGTCCGGAGACTTTCTCGATATAAGCGATGACCGGAGCGAACAGGTCGATCTGGTATACATCACGGGAACCATTGAGGAAAGCGAGGATCCTCTCCAGGCCCCAGCCGGTATCTACGTTCTTCTGCTTCAGAGGAGTAAGAGTGCCATCCTTATGCTTCTCGTACTGCATGAATACGTCGTTACCAAGCTCGGTGTACTTACCGCAGGAGCATCCCGGGCCACAGTCCGGACCGCAATCCGGGCGGTCGGCGATGTAGAACATCTCGGAGTCCGGGCCGCACGGACCGTACTCTAAGCCCCACCAGTTATCCTCTGCCGGGAGATAGTAGATATTTTCTTTCTTAAAGCCGGAAGCAATACGGAACTCTGCGCCCTCCTCGTCACGCGGTGCATTCTCGTCACCTGCGAAAACAGTAGCGGCGAGGTGATCGGCGTCAAACCCGAAGACCTGTGTCAGAAGCTCGAAGCTCCACTGGCATCTCTCTTTCTTAAAGTAATCACCGAGGGACCAGGAACCCATCATCTCGAAGAAGGTAACGTGGCTCTTATCACCTACGGAGTCGATATCGTTTGTACGGACGCAGCCCTGCACGTTGCAGAGTCTTGTGCCGAGCGGGTGCTTCTGGCCGAGAAGATAAGGCATCAGAGGCTGCATGCCGGCGACGTTGAACATAACGCCCGTCGATCCGTCAGATACCAGCGATACGGCGCCGACATCCACATGACCGCGGTCGATGTAGAACTGCTTCCAGGTATTTCTCAATTCATCAGAGGTAAACTGTCTCATTCGTTTTCGTCTCCTTACGTAAAAAGCGGGGCACGCGCCGTTGATTTCGCGTGCCCCGATATTTTACACGATTTAGGTAAGAAAATCTATATATTTATACGCTTAAGATTCCAGTGCTTTTCGAAGATGCTCATGATACTTCTCTCTGATGCTCTTGGGGCCTGCAATCGTGAAGCCTCCCTCGAACTGGGATACCCATGCAAAGAACGTGGGACTGACATTGACCGTCACACTGGCGATAAGATAGCCGGGATCCTTGGGATCCTGCATCTTGGGAACATTTTGCTCGAAGCGGTCATAAAACTGCGTCAGCAGGCTCTTTTTAAACCGGATCTGCACCGTGACCGGCTCGTTGCCGTACATATTGAAAGACTCCTCCATATACTTGGCAACATTAAAGCCTTTCGGCGGCTTGGCCAGCGGGGTCTTCTCATCGACGGTGACCTTCTTCATGCGGTCGATACGGAAGTTTCTAAGCTTGTCTTTCTCGCCCTCGGGACTCTGTTCCGGACGCGTGCCGATGCAGTAATAGAAACCGTTGTTCCAGGCAAGTGCCAGCGGGTGGAGAATGTACTTCATGCCATCGTGCTTTAATATCTCGCCTTTATCGACATCGTAGTCGATGTACTGGAAGTTCACCGGATGCTTCTGCGTCATGGCACGCCGGATCGCGCTGACAGTATAGATAAAATCGTTATTGGTCGAGTGATGGCGGCCGATATAGTGGATCTGTTCATTGAGCTCCGAGGCATATCCCGAAGAAGTCTGGCTCTTGAGTTTCTTGATGATCGCCGCCTTTTTCTTCTCGGTCATGAAGCCCGCGGATTCGACGGCATCGATGAGGATCATGAGCTCTTCGGGCTCGAAATCACGGCATTCGATATAGTATTTCGGACTTCTCCCGCCGGATTTCTCAACCTCGATCGAGGATTCCTGAAGTGCGCGGATATCGTCGTAGAGCGTCTTTCTATTCACGGAAAACCCGGCTGTTTCGAGTCTTCCGATCATGTCCTGGATCGTAAGCCCGTGCGACGCGTCTGTCTCTTTCTGAAGAATGTCCAGAAGGCAAAGAAGCCTGCCTCTGCTGTTTTCCCGATTCGCCATGATTTCACCTCCACTCAACTCTCTCTATCTACCACTATAACACTATCAGCGAAGATTGGAGATTTTTCTCTTTACGCGTGCTATAATGTTATGGCTTATTTTTCAATTACATGGGAGGGTATCCATGAATTACATTTACAAAGATATCGCGGTTGCTGCACCGAAGATCCTTCTGCCGAAGCAGGGCACAGATCTTTCGAAGTGGGCGTGCATCGCGTGTGACCAGTTCACATCCGAGCCGAAGTACTGGGAGGATGTGGAGAATAATGTAGGAACTGCGCCGTCTACACTTCGCATGTTCCTGCCGGAAGTTTACCTTGAGAAAGAGACACCGGAGCAGATCGACGCCCGTCTTTCCGCAATCACGGAATCCATTAACAAATATATCGGCGAGGGCATCCTTACCGAGCTCGATCCGGGCTTTATCCTTCTCGACAGAAAGACGAAGTTCAACGATTCCAGAAAGGGCCTGATGCTCGCGCTGGATCTCGAGCAGTATGACTTTACGCCCGGCAACAAGAGCCGCATCCGCGCGACCGAGGGTACCGTTCTTTCCCGTATTCCTCCGCGTGTCCGCATCCGTGAGCGCGCACCGATCGAGATGCCGCATATCATGGTTCTGATCAACGACCCGGCACGGACCGTCATCGAGCCTGCGTTCTCTTCCCTTTCGAAGGACAGCAGCAACCTCGTTTACGACACTGACCTCATGTCCGAGGGCGGCCATATCAAGGGTTATTTCACCAAGGCCGGCTCCGGGACCGCCGATGGTATTATTTCCGCGTTAAAAGCACTGCTGTCTGCTTCTGAGGATGGTTTCCTTTTCGCAGTCGGCGACGGCAACCACTCTCTGGCCACCGCCAAGAAGCACTGGGAGAATGTCCGCGAGACACTTCCGGAGTCCGAGCGCGAGAGCCATCCGGCACGTTACTGCCTCGTCGAGATCGTCAACATCCACGACGAAGGACTCCAGTTCGAGCCGATCCACAGAGTGACTTTCGGTCTTACCAAAGATGCTCTGAAGAGTGCTGCGGAGAAGTACTTCGCATCCCAGAAGATCAGCTTCGAGGGTGCGGGTGCTTTTAGAAAAGAAGGCACAGAAGACGGATCCCAGACGATCCTCGTTACCGACGGCAAGGAAGACTTCACGATGGTGATCGGAACTCCTGCCCACACACTGGCAGTCGGATCCCTTCAGGGCTTCCTCGATTCCATCGAGTCCGACTCAATCCATACTGACTACATCCACGGCGAAGATTCCGTAAGATCTCTTGCCGCAGAAGACAAGCTCGGCTTCCTGCTGCCGGACGTATCGAAGAATTCGTTCTTTGACACGATCAGCAAGGAAGGCGTATTCCCGAGAAAGACCTTCTCCATGGGCGAAGCCGTCGAGAAGCGTTACTATCTGGAAGCCAAGAAGATCTGATAGGGAGGACACATGCAGGAGCAAACCTCGATCTGTGTTATCGGTGCCGGTCTTTCCGGACTGGTCTGTGCCTATAAGCTGGCGCAGGCCGGATTCCGTGTGCAGGTCGTCGAACAGCAGTCCACACCGGGCGGCATGCTCGCCTGTTCCCGTCTGGGCTCGGAATATATTGAGCTTCTCCCCCACCATATCAGGAAATCCGACCGTGCCCTGATCTCACTTCTCAAGGACCTTGGTCTTTCCGACGAACTGCAGTGGTACGATTCCCTCTGGTACGGTAAAGCCAGCAAAAAGAAGCTCGGATACCTCGACAATGGTTTCCACTCGCTTCTGGCAGCTCTTGTCCAGGAGATCACCGACCACGGCGGCATCATCCAGTACGGCTACACGGTATCTGACATTTCGGAGAGCGATGATCCTTCGCGCCCGCGCTACCGCGTGCAGTGCGTACTTGCCGACTCCTCTTCGATCTTCCTCGAGTGCGACACGATCCTCTACACAGGTTCGTGCCGAAATCTCGTACACATCACACACGCTCTCAATATGCCGACTGACTTCCGTGATTCACTCATGGACGTTACCTATCAGGCAAACATGTGCCTGCTGATGCTCATGAAATCACCGTTTACCGAGTGCTACTCGCGTATGCTCCCGGTCGACGAGCCGTTCCAGCGCATCATCCAGCACACGAGCATGGTCGGTGAAAGAAGATACGGCGGACACGTTCTGTACCTTTCCGGAAGCTTTCTGACTTCCGCTCCGCTCTGGACGGCGTCCGATGCGGATGTATTTAAGGCATTCTTTAAGAGACTTCAGTATATGAACCCGAGCGTGACCAGAAACTCCGTCCGTACCTGGCGTCTGACGCGCACGCGCTACGCCAAGCCGCTCAATCACCCGCTCGATGAATTCCTTCAGCCGGTCGAGGGCCTTTATGTGTGCAGTCTCGCCATGACACCAAGTCCCGTTGAAGATTCGAAGTTCCGCATGGATGCCTGTGTATCGCAGGCCAACGCCACCGTTGCCAAGATTAAGGAGGATTTCTCTCGTGAAAAAAAGCTCGAAGTCGACGCGCAGTAATTCCGGTGCAAATCCGGTCCGTGAAGCGCACGTAAATACAGCCGGCAGTATCCTCGAAGCAGCTGAAAAAGCAGAGGAAGCCGGATCCTCGACTACATTCCGCGACCGTCTGTCAATGATGAGTCTTTCAGAAGTGGACATCAAGAAAGTCCTTCCGAGATTTCTTCTCCTTCTGACCCCCGCGCTGATCGCGTTCCTTCTCGGACTTTATCTCAAGAACGATCATGCGGATTTCTTCTGCTGGTGGGGACTGATCTATCTTTACGGCTGGGCCGCATTCCCGCTGGTCGCCCATTTCTTTAAGGGTTTCGTATCCGCAGGATACGGTTTTTCGAGAATTGTCGGTATTCTTTTTACCGCAGGACCTCTCTGGCTGTTCTCCTACCTCGGCATCTGGAATTCTTTCAGCCGCCCGATGACATGGTTCATGTTCTTCCTCCTGGCGATTATCAGCTGGGGGACTCCGAAGACGAGAGATGCCGCCATACTCGCGCTCTCTGACAACTCAAACATTGCGCACATCCTCTGGGAGGAAGTGCTTTTCATAGCCGTCATGGTCTTCCTCTGCTTCTGCAGAGGCCTCGCACCGATCATCAACGGCGAAGAGAAATTCATGGACTTTGCCTTCATGAACTCCATGGTCCGCTATGACGGTCTTCCGGCAAAAGACCCGTGGCTCGCGGGCAAGCCCATCAACTACTATTATTTCGGCCAGTACATCTTCTCGTACCTCGTCAAGCAAGTCGGTATCAACCCGAATGTCGGATACAATCTTTCGATGTGTACCGCCATCGCATTCCCGTTCATGTCTGCCTACTCGCTCGGCCAGCTCTTTATCGACGCCCTCCGGAAGAAAAAGGACTGTCAGGTATCGATCCACTACCTGCCTTTTGCAGGTCTTCTGGCCTCCTTCTGCACTATGGCATTCGGTAACTCCCACTCGTTCTTCTACGACGAGCAGAGCGTCGGAAACAAAGTGCTTTTCTGGAAGATATGGAAAGCCCTCGGCATCGACGTCGGAAAGACCGGCGATTTCTTCTATCCGAATTCCACGCGATTCATCGGACATAATCCGGACCCTTATCTCGAGAAAACGGCGGAACACGCTGACTGGACCATCCATGAATTCCCGTTCTATTCATATCTGATCGGCGACCTTCACGCACATGTTGTCAGCCTGACGATCGTCCTTCTGATCATCGCATTCATGTTCATCGCGGTCTATCACGCGAAGCATCCTGAAAAAGCACTGAATGGTCTTTGCCGCACGCACGATTTTTCAAAGAATATCGTATCGGAGATGAACTTCCATTTCCGCGCCGAACTCTTCATCTGTGCTTTCCTTCTCGGTCTTGCCCAGATGTGCAACTACTGGGACTTCCTCATATACTTTGTCTTCTGCGCCATGGGACTGCTTGTCTATCACGGGTGCCAGTCGACATATCTATGCACGTTCAGAAGTTGCCTGGTATTTCTCTTCGATGTCGGAGCGATCCTCGGGGTATACCTCCTGTTCTCAAGCAATATCTTCGTTCATCTTTGCCTGCAGATCGCGATCTTCGTGATTGCCTATATACTGTCGACAGTCTTCCCGTCCGCGATCTCCCGGACCGGCACCTCGATGGCCATGTTCTTCTCGCTTTCAAGTTTCGTGGCTCTGTCGTTCAACTACAACTTTGACATGATCTCCAACACGATCAAACTGGTCGACAGACACACCTCTCTGTTCCAGTTCATGATCGTCTGGTTCATTCATATACTGGTTCCGCTTGCACTCTTCCTTCTGGTCGTATTTACCGAGCGTCACGCCTTTAAGAAGAACAGGCTTCCTGTTCTTCCCGCTCCGCTTCAGCTTACACGTCCGAAGAAGATCCAGCCCGCTTCCCGCAGGCCGAAGATGGCATATGTCTCCTCGAACGCTTCGGAAGCAGATGATGTTTCCATATACGTTTCAGGCAGCGAAGAAGAGGATTCTTCCGAAGCAGAAGACCCTGACCTGGTCGATGCCCGGCCTGACGTTTCTGCCCCTGAAAAACCCATGCCTAAGCCTGCTTCTTTAGACTGTGATTACGAAGAAACCGAAAAGCCGGCCTTCATTCTGTCGATCCTCTACTTCTTCCATCTGATGGATTACCACTTTGCCAGATTCGGAGACAATCTCCTTACGAAATTCTTCCGCAAGAGATCCATCATCGACATCTTCATGGTCGGTATGGGATTTGTCGGCCTGATGATGATCCTGGCACCGGAAATCATCTACGTACCGGATATCTACGGCATACACAACCAGCGTGCGAACACGATGTTTAAGTTCACATTCGCGGGCTTCGTGCTTCTTTCCCTCGTCGTAGCCTATACCGTCTTCCGCTTTATGGCGCACGTCACCCGTGCGGGAAATCTTTCCAACTGGGGACTGGCCGTCTCGATCCTGCTTCTCATCCTCGTGATCCTGATCCCGGGTCACTACACCCTCCGCGCACTTGACCAGCGCGTCGGTGAGATCAAGATGTCAAATTACAAGGGTCTGGATGGTACCGCATATCTTCCGGAGTTCGTTCCGGTCGAGAAGACATATAAAGATCAGAGCATGCGGTATGCCGGTGCCCTGATCCCTTACGAAGAGGCGATCGACTGGCTGAACGAGAACGAATCGGAAAGTGTTAATATCTGCGAAGCATACGGCTACAGTTATACTGAGCGATGCATCGTTTCCGCATACACAGGTCTTCCGAACGTAGTCGGCTGGCAGACACATGAGTGGCTGTGGCATTTCCACGGTTGGACGAATCCTGAGACAGGCGAATACGAAGATGATCCGAACAACAGCGTATGGCAGAATTATCTGTTCCCGCGTTACGATGATGTCACGACGATCTACACCAGCACGAATGTTGATGAGGTCAAGCGCCTGATCGATAAGTACGATATCCACTACATCATCTGTGGATCGATGGAACTCGACGAGTTCAAATTCATCTACTACCCCTGCTTCGAGAGCCTCGGCGAGCGTGTATTCACCTCGTCCGACGGATCACTTCTCATCTATAAGGTGAAGTAAAAACCCTTGTTTTATAAGATTTACGAGCATGATCTAATAAGTGGTCTAATCCCTATGCGAGATTAGGCCACTTATTTGACTATAGCCCTAATTGTCAGAAAAGTGGTCTGATTTGTATGTCTCATTAGGACACATATCAGACCACACCGCCATATGTCTAACATCGTGCCTAATTGCCGCCCATCTTTAGACCACCTATTAGACACGACAGCCTAAACATCCTCACAGGTTATACTGCATGAAGTTTCCGTTCTTTTTGAACCCGAAGTTCGTATAGAGCAGCACACCCATATCCGACGCCGTGATCTGCACCGCGCCGCACCCGTACGCGCGCGCCTCTTCCACGACACGCGACAGCAGTTCCTTTGCGATGCCCTGCCGCCGGTACGAAGGATCGCAGAACATACTCGACAGAAGCCCGATCCTGCCGTTCGGACAGCTGAAATACGGCGGCTTCTCGACAAACGACATACCGCTGGTCCCGACGATCTTCTCTCCATCCATCGCAAGCCACGACACAAAAGTTCCATCTGCCATATGCCGATGGTAATAGTCCAGAAGCGCCGGCACCAGATCGATCTGTTCCGTCGCGCCTTCCTCGCGCAACTGGCGGATACGAAGGCCGATGAATTCATCCAGTTTATCTTCAGTCAGTTTTTGAAAAGTAACCATAATCCTTCCTCCCGAAAAGCACTTGTCCCGCACATGCCTTATGCGATCTCATACCCCTCGTTTCTCAGCGCGTCCAGCGCACGATCGAAGTTCTCTTTCTTCACAAGGATATAGTCCGTGTTATACGTCGACACGGCAAAGATCCCGATCTTATTCTCCGCGAGAATGCCGGAGATCTTCGAAAGGATCCCGATCAGTGAGAAGTCCAGAACTCCCTCGATACGGAAGCCCTTCCAACCGTCATCCCGGTCCGTCGAATTCTCGGGCACATCTTCTGTTTTACAGACCAGCGAGATCTCCTCGTCGGTCTTCCCGATGAAAAAGAACTCTTTCCCAAGATCGATCCCGGAAAGATCCTTAAGCTTACACACACTCAGATCAAAAGACAGTTTTCGAAGTTTCATAACATCACATCCGTAAAAGAATAACTTACACTCATTTTACCGCACACCCGCCCGACACGGAATAAACCACTCGTATCTTTCAATCGAGAGTATGCTGTATAATGTTACATAGAAGAGGTGCTATCCGAAGACGGTCACCTCGAAATGGGGGGGATGATTATGAATGCTAGGTCTAAATCCGAATTATCGAAAAAAATAATAGCAGGGATGCTAGTATTAACAAGCATTGTTGCGTGCAAATTCCGCAAAAACAGCATGCCGATTCCGGAAGAGCGGCATGCTGTTCCGCTTTGCGCGGCACGGAGTGACGCTATGTAAACGAGTTATTCGTTTTTGCGCATATCACGGCCATTGCACTCCAAGCGATACGCCTT
>JAILHZ010000042.1 GCA_024695545.1 Clostridiales bacterium | reverse complement strand
AGCCGGCATGGCCGTTTTCGAAAGAATGCTCCGGTGTTGAAATTCATCTTGCGCTCTCTGTGATCGTGCTCTCAGCCGGTGACACGAATCTCTTCTCACAGGTTCTAAGCGAAAACTACTTACGCACCTTCATTGCATGGGCAAATTGTACGCTTGCCATCTCGAAAAGTCAAGAATTCAGCGTTATTCCGCTTTTTAATTTGCAGTTTCCGACCTAATAATGCAGGGTTCGTAGTGCTATACTGGTATCATCAAGCAAATTTGATGTTGCTGAACGGCCTATGGCAAGGTCAGTTTTTCACAAGGAGGAATGGGGAAATGAAGAAAATTATCTCTCTGGTATTATGTGCGTCCATGATGTCTTCTCTTGTTCTTTGCGGTTGTCAGAAGAGCAAGAAAGAAACGGAGACAGAAAAAGAGACCACTACTTCGGATGAGAACACAGGCAAGCAGAGTGCCACTGATGCGGAGACGGAGAAAACGGAGGACACCACAGTTCCGAGCAGCCGTGGGGAACTTCACATTGACAAGGATAAGCTGCAGCAGCTGGTCGCATATTGCGATTCCAAAAAAGAAAGAGACAACCAGACCTTAGGAGCATACGCAGACGGCATCCGCGGAGAAGTCATATACTCAGTTCATGCTGATCAGATCCTTTTCGCGTACGAAGCAGCGGACGCTTCGATCACTCTCCATATCTATCCGGAAAAGGAAACGGCGAGCCTTACTTTTGATCTTCATTATGGAGATGACCGCTACTATGGCACCACACCTTCCAATAAGGAGATAGGCCTTGGGGATTTTGAATCGTTTATTGACAGTGTGATCATCTGCGATAAGAGTGTAGTCAATGTACACGATGATGCCGCGTTCGCTTCGAATTCTGAAACCATAGCAAAGGATATTCCTATCCTTTATTCCAGATTGATCACGATCGCAGAAAATGCTTTCCCCGAACTGGGATTCGGCCTTGAAGATCTTGGGCTCGATTTCGGCAGCAAATACAGGGACATTGATCCTGGACAGATAGTCAGTCAGGAGATCGAGATCGTAAATGATCACGTTTTCGTAGATGGTGTATGCCGTGACTGCAAGATGACGTGGCCTGAGTACTTCTATGAAACCGTCAAAAAAATAGATGGAGACAAAGGTGAATTCGAATACCTGGGGCATTCCATTGACGGTCAGAAATCATCTTATAACTTCAGCGCCAGTGATACTATCTCGCTTCGAGCAGAGCGCGAGAACGATGCAACTGTTTCATATAAACATATGGAGCTTCATGACGATGTGCACAGCAGTGAAGAATGGAAAGTCAATATCACCGAAAGTCGTGGAATGCTCAAGTCAGATCTTGAAGTGTCCTATGAGCAGGGTTTTTATTCCACCGGAACAGGAGTTTCCTACAAATTTGAGTATTATCTGGAACTTACTGCCGACGCCGGTGAATACGATAAAGTATTTGCCTCCAAGAAAGACTTCATCAAAAACTGCAAAGCCGAACTCCGTCTCAGGGAAGGTGATGACCCGGAGGAATGGGGAAAGAATCTCTGGGATTCAATGAGTGACAGCGAGATTAAGAAGATGTTCGATGAAGAACCCGGCAACACGTACTTAACCGAAGAAGAGTTCATCGATTACGTCTGGGAACGTTGTGAGAACATTTTTGAAAGCTTGGATTACAGCATGATCTGGCTGGATACTTCCCTCGACGACGCAGGATTTAACTGGAAATAATATCTATCATTCGAAAAACAAAAGGAGTTGTCTTCGGACAGCTCCTTTTCTTTTGTTCCCTTACGAGATCCCAAGTATGTTCTTTTCCATGCTCTGAAGAAGATCGTGCGAATCATCCTGAATGTCACTAAGGTAGCTGACCAGGATGCCCTCATCAGGAAGGACGTAGCACTTCTGCTTCCATTTACCGTTAAGGCTGAATCCGGATCTGTACTTCCATACGAAGAAGCCATATCCGCCTTCTCTGGTAGGATGCTGGACGGAGGTTGCCATCTTTACATACTCTTCGGAGATGATCCTCTTTCCGTTTGCCATACCGCCGTTATAGAACAGCAGTCCGAGTTTACTCAATCCGGATACGGAAAGTTTCATTCCGGACGCACCGTAGAAGTATCCTTCCGGAGATCGGGAATACTCGTACTTTTCGATGCCGAGCGGTTTAAAGATCCGCTCCTCGATAAACACTCCAAGTTCCTGACCGATCGCTTCAGTCAGAGCTACACCTACAAGATATGCACTGATATTGCTGTAGTTAAATACTTTCTCTTCCGGATTTTCGATCTTGGATGAGAGAGCAAAGTCCAGCCAGTTCTCCCCTTCCGGACGGAAAGGCAGTCCCTCGACCGTCATCGTCAGAAGTCTTCTGATCGGGATCTTCTCAAAATCCTTCTTCTGTGAAGGAGACATCTTCGCTATGTTTTCTTTCGGAAGATAGTCGAGTACACAGCGCTCGAGATCGAACTTTCCTTCGTCATACGCGATCGCGACCGCGATGGAAAGCACGGACTTCGTGACCGAATAGATCTCATGGAGATTTTCAGTATCGCCGAAACTATGAGTCAGCACACCGTTCTCATAGACTTCTGTGCCGTGTACCTTCCAGCCGTTCGTTGTGATATCAGAGCAAAACGCTTCAAAATTCATGGATCAGGAGATCTCCTTTTTTAATTCTTCGATAAAAGCACTGAGCTTTCCTTCGTTTTCCGAAGCAAGTTTCTTGCTGTTTCTGTCCGCAAGACTCACCTTGTACTTGATGGACGGGTGCTTTTCGCAAAGACCTGCCAGACACTTCTCCGCAGATCCTCCGGCAAAAGCAAAAGCACCGATGATCTTCTCCGGTGTCTTGAGGTCCGACAGGAACTGATTGATCGCCGTGCATGGTTTTCCGGCCCATACCGGAGTTCCGATGATGATCGCGTCATAGGAGGATGCTTCCTTCGAGTACGGCTGGAGCTCCGTTCCTTTTCCCATGGTCGCGCCGGCACCGCCGTGAAGGAATTTAAGAAGTCCCTTCTTCGGGATGTCCTTGACCGGGACAAGTGCCATAATGTCCGCCCCGATCGAAGAAGCGATCTTCTCGGCCGCTTCCTTCGTGTTGCCTTCAAGAGAGTAGTAAACCACTAACGTCTTCATACTGCACCTCCGGTTATTCTATTATTGTTCTTTCTTCTCCTTGGAGAATATAAGCTTCGTCTTTTTCAGGGCCAATCCCAGCATACCACCGAGGATACCGCAGGAAAGAACTTCTCCGCCGAGGATTGCGAGAATGATCAGGGGAAGCGCCATCTCATCTGCGTACGCGAATTTAATTACGAACGGTACGATCAGAGTATTCGCTACGATCGGAGGGATCGTGCCGAAGATCGGGTTTCTGTTCTTAAGAAGTCTTGTGCCGATCGCGCCGAGAAGTGTGGCAATACTCCCGAAAATAACATCAACGACGATTCCGCCGCCGAGGAAGTTTCCGATCAGGCATCCGACAAAGAGACCCGGGATCGCCGCAGGAGTAAAGAGCGGAAGAATCGTAAGCGCTTCTGCAATACGCACCTGCACAGCACCAAAGGAGATCGGCGCGAACACAAATGTCAGTGCGACATAAAGTGCCGCGATGATACCTGCCTGGCAGACA
>JAILHZ010000020.1 GCA_024695545.1 Clostridiales bacterium | reverse complement strand
CGCACAGAAAGTCGTGATCTTATAGTCACAGATCTTCTTTAAGATATCTGCGCCGTTGAACTTATCAAAGTCATAGATGAAGAGGGTCGCTTCGCCGAACCACTGTCCGTAGAACTTACCCCACATGCACTTCATCCAGCCGGTATCGGAGATCGTGAAGTGGAGTTTTCCATCTTCAACTCTGTGCCAGAATACACCGGTAAAGAGATGTCCCAGCGGCAGGGTGTGGTCGTGAAGAACCATCTTCGGGTAACCTGTCGTACCGGAACTAAAGCACATGAGCATCGGGTCGGTAGCTACCGTTCCCTCTTCGCCGGTCGGGCGGGTCCACTCGTCGCTCTGCTTTAATACTTCCGCGTCAAAGTCGATCCAGCCTTCCTTCTGCTTACCCCAGGTAACGCAGCGGATGACCTCGTGATCGTACTGATCCTGATCCTCGTCAAAGCGCTCCGTGCAGTCGTCATCACCTGTGATGACCGCCATCTTGATATGTGCGCTGTTGACACGGTAGACATAGTCTTTTGCCATCAGCTGGTTGGTTGCCATAACGGTAACGGCGCCGATCTTGTGAAGTGCCAGAACCGAGAACCAGAACTGGTAACCTCTCTTAAGAACCAGGAGGACGCGGTCGCCCTTCTTGATGCCCTGGCTCTTGAAGAAGTTGGCACACATATTGGAATACTTTCTTACATCACCGAAAGTAAATCTCTTCTCTTCGTTGTGTTTGCTTACCCACAGGATCGCCGGCTTGTCCGGTGTTCTCTCTGCGATCTTATCCATAACGTCATATGCAAAGTTGAACGTCTCCGGATAAGTTACTTTATAGTTTTTCTTAAGGTCATCGAGGGTAACGAAATCGTCTCTGTTTCTCCCTACAAATTCTTCGTATATTGCCACGGATCAAATATCCCCTTTCATTACGATCGCCAGGAATTTACACGGTTTTCCGTTTGTCGCCTTCATAGCATGCGGAATATCGGAATTGAAGTACACACTGTCGCCTTCGTTTAACTCATAGACGATGTCGCCGATGAAGAAAGTCATCGAACCTTCGAGTACGTAGTCGAATTCCTGACCCTCATGTGCATGCTGGGTCGGCTTCTCTATATCATTCGGTTCAACCGTTACATAAAACGGCTCCGCGATCTTTTTTCTGAATGTAAATGCTAAATGTTTATAGTTGTATGCCGCACGGCGGTCAATTTCAAATCCCTCGCCCTTGCGGACGACACACGCTATAGAGAGTTTCGGTGAATCACCGACCATAATATCGACCATGTCGACGCCCAAAATCACCGCGACGTTGTTGAGAAAAGAGACGGAAAAGTCTTTCTTTCCTTCTTCATAAAGAATGTAGTCTTCTTCGGACATTTCAAGCCTTGCAGCCATTGTCTTCACATCGATCTCTTCGATCTCACGAAGTGCCGCAATACGCTCACCGATCTGACGCAGTTGATCTGTCATATTGATCCCTCCTAAAACGTTTCGTGCCGATTTTCTACACAATTAGTCCATAATATCGGTCTTATTATAATAGTTTTCAGGGAATGAAGTGTCAACTGACAAAGTGCCTAATATAATGTATAATTAAAAAACGTTGGGTTTTATATCATTAATCTTACTTTTGTGACATATCCCCTTCGTGCATAAGACTACAATCAGTGGGTAATCTTTACCGTATCCGGAGGTAAGTATGGCAGTCAGTGAACAGACAGCGGCAGGCGCCGTTGCTTCGAAGATCATCAGCAATGTAAATCAGGTCATCGTAGGAAAAGATAAGCAGATCAAGCTTCTCATGGTCGCTCTTCTGACCGGTGGTCACGTGCTCCTCGAGGACGTTCCCGGTACAGGCAAGACCAAGACCGCGAGAGCCCTTGCCCAGTCTCTGGACCTGAAATTCAAGCGTGTCCAGTTTACGATCGACCTTCTTCCTTCCGACTTAACGGGTATCCACTACTTTGACAGATCCGCCGACAAGTTCATCTTCCGTGAAGGCCCGATCTTCACGAATATTCTTCTTGCAGACGAGATCAACCGTGCCACCGCAAGAACACAGTCTTCTCTCCTCGAGTGTATGGAAGAGAAGCAGGTCACCGTAGATGGCGAGACCCGTGTTCTCCCGCCGCCGTTCCTCGTTATCGCGACGCAGAACCCGATCGAGTCCCAGGGTACATTCTCCCTTCCGGAAGCTCAGCTCGACCGCTTTCTGCTGATGCTCTCGATGGACTATCCGACACACGAAGAGAGCATTCAGATCCTGAAGCGTTTCGCCACATCCGATCCGCTCACCACTCTCGGTTCCGTCGCTACTCCGGACGAACTTCTCGCTATGGCGAAGGAGGCCTCCGAGGTCTATGTTGCCGACTGCGTTTACGATTACGCCACCTCGGTCGTCGAGGCCACAAGATCTTCCCAGGAAGTACGTATCGGTGCTAGCCCCCGTGCTCTTCTCGCTCTTGTCGCTGCGGCAAAAGCACTGGCACTTCTTTCCGGCCACACCTTTGTTACTCCCGATGATATCAAGGAACTGGCTGTTCCGGTCCTTGCCCACCGTCTTTCCATGCACGCCTCCGGCGCGCTCTCTAAGGACGGCGGCATCCTGACCCAGCACGACCACGCCGCATCTGTGATCCGTTCCATTCTGGAACAGGTCGCCTGCCCGACAGAGAACTTCGCGAACAAATGATACTGATCGTCTTTCTTGCCCTGCTGGCCATTCTGGCAATCGTTGAACTGATCTACTACCGCAAGCATGCGCTGGATGATCTTTCTCTTCATGTGTCGTTTTCCAAACCGGTCGCAAGTTACGGAGAAGTGATCGAAGTCATCGAGGTAGCCGAGAATAATAAGAAGCTTCCTCTTCCCTTTGTCCTTCTGAAGTTCGAGTCCCCGACATCTCTGGAATTTCTCGATATGACGAACTCCTCTCTGTCGGACCTGATCTACCGTGAAGACATGCTCACCATGAAGCCGAATTCCCGCCACACCCGCAAAATCAAGGTGAAGTGCGTCAGACGCGGCTACTATTCTTTCGTTCGTGTAAATCTCACCACTTCGGATATTCTTCTGGTTGAGAAGATCGCACGTTCTTTCGACAATAACGCCAGCATCACGATCCTTCCGGAGATGGTCCCGCTTCCGGAGATGCAGACACTTCTGTCCGTAACCTTCAGTGATGTTCTTCAGAGAAGAACTCTCCTGACAGATCCGTTCTCTTTTTCCGGCATCCGTGAATACCAGCCGTGGGATCCCATGCGTTCCATTAACTGGACAGCAACCGCCCGAGCCGGCGATTTCATGGTCAACCAGAACACTTCCACTTCCACAAGACAGGTGTCTATCTTCGTGAATCTGGAATTCTATAACATGAAGGAGTCCCTTGCTCTTCTTGAGAAGGCCATCAGTCTGGCATACTCCTATTCCGCAGAGCTTTCTGCCGCAGGCATCCCGTCACAGATCTTCACCAACGGAAGAGACGCGATCACAGGCATCCCCGTGGTGGACTCATTTGTCTCGGAAGGAGATGAAGCGATGCGCAGAGGTCTGGCTCTTGCCAGGATCGACATTTCTGCCGGAGTCGTTCCCTTTGCCGACCTCATTGATGAATATATCTCCAATACAGGTGCGAATGACTACATCGTCGTAATCTCACCGAAGTATGACAGTGCTTTCCGAACCGTACTTATTGACCTTAAGGCGAAGCGTTCTTCACTTTTGTGGGTCATGCCCTGCTTCCGGACAGCATCTCCTGTCGCCCTGGAATCGAATATTGCTTCGAACTACATGAGATGGGAGGTGAAGGGCAATGACAGATAACCCTGAGAAACAGCGTTTCGTCTCCGACTATCTCGTGATCGAGATCATGACTTCTCTGATGGCCTGCTTCACCATGATTTCTGTTGAAGTCATGTGCCTGGTATACTTCATCGTCGAGGATATGAATTATGCCCATCTCTGTCTCGGTGCGATTCCCTGCGTTGCCTTTGTCCTTATCCGGAGGCTTCGCATCTCACAGCCTCTTATGCTGGCACTTCACCTCCTTGCCGGTGTGGTTTATGTCACGGGCTTCTATTTCATCTTCCTGGAAGGCAAAGGACAGGCCATAGGCTGTACCGTTTTTATCGGTATATCTGTATTTGCCCTGTTCATGCACTCTCTGACGCACCGTTATTCGAGAAAGACACGACATGTCACGTTCGATAACCTTGTCGTTCTGCTGTCGGTCCATACGGTACTCCTTTTTATCATTACGATCATGGGCGCGCTGGATCGTAATTTCTATGTTCTGCTGGACGCGATCGTTATCGTCGGACTTCACTTTGCCGCCAGACAGCTCGATGTTTTCGATACGAAGTACTATCACAATCTTCACTCCTCGACACAGCCGATCAAGAGCATGAAGAGTCAGAATCACTACACCATCGTCCTGATCTTCGGCGGCATCGGCTTCGCACTTATCCTTCTGCTCTTTATGCCGATCGAAACCATCTCCACCGTTGTTCAGGTGGTCATTGGTGCCATTTTTACATTCTTCGGCACGATCATCGGCTGGTTCCAGAAACTGCTCGCCCCCTCCGCCGGCGAATATAATAATCAGGGCGCCGAAATGGTCCATCCGGACACCGAGGGTTACGAACCGTCAGATACTGCTATGATCATTACGGTAATCATCGTGGTTGCGCTCGCACTTGCTTTCTTCTTCATCTTCATCAGCACGCTCCGCAAACTGATCAAGCGTTTCCGTGTCGCAGAAGGGACCGAAAAAGTCATAGAGAACAACGTGGTTATCGATATCATCGAAGATGTTCCGAAAAAGAATAAAGGGCTTCTGTCCCGCCATGACTTCGGTGAAGGTTATGAAGGAAAGATAAGGAAGAAGTACTACCACACAGTCACCCGTGCCATGAAAAACGGGATCACGGTCAAGGCGGCAACTTCTCCCCGTCAGATCGAAGAGCAGATCAAAGAGAAAGGAGATCCGTCCATCTCTGAACTGACCTCCCTCTATGAATCTGTACGTTATAACAAGAAGGATTCCTGACCTTCTTTTCCTGAACGGCCTTAGGCTTTCAGCATCTCGTCGATCATCGCCAGCGCACCGTAGAGGATCGAGTCATCACCCAGTGCCGCAGCCTTGATCGTAACGGTATCCCTGATCGACGGCATGCAGTATCTGTCGACTTCTTTGAGCACTTTCTCGAGGAAAACACCGCCCATGGCTTCCATGACACCACCGCCGAGGACAACCATCTCCGGACTGAATGTATTGATGAGATTGCCGATACCGATCGCCAGATAATGGCAGGCACGGTCGATCGCCTCGATCGCTACCTCATCACCTTCATCGTATGCCGCTTTCAGTGCTTTGCTCTTAAAGACGCCCTTCGAGACCGCTTTGGCCATAGAAGTATTTCTTCCTCTGGCCGCCTGCGTACGGATATAATCGGAGATTCCCTGCTTACTGGAGAAAGCCTCGAGGCATCCTCGCTGTCCGCAGTTGCACTTCGGGCCTTCCGGATCGAGCACCATATGGCCGCACTCCGCGCCCTTATCAAGGTGTCCGGTAAAGAGCTTGCCATCGACGATCAGACCTGCACCCATACCGGTTCCGACAAAGAGCCCCACGACCTGGGTAAGCCCCTTCGCCGCACCGTACTTCCACTCACCGTAAACACCGACATTGACGTCATTTCCGATGAAGAAAGGCACCTTGAACTTCTTCTCGATCGCCTTCTTGATCTCGTAGTTTCTCCAGGGAAGATTCGGTGAGAAAAGCACTATTCCCTTTTCTATATTGATAACACCCGGAGCACCTGCCGCAATCGCCGCCACGTCCTTGATGGAAATGTTGTATTCGGAGATCAGCTGCTCCACAAGGGAAATGATCGTATTCTCGATATTCTGTGAATCGTCACCGCTGGCTTTCGTCTTTTTCTTCACACGATACACGATCTCGCGCTTGCTGTTGAAAATAACGCCCAGGACTTTAGTCCCGCCGATATCCAGACAGATATAGTACTTACTGTTTGCCATAGTCATTGCCCCTTTCGTTTTTCAAGTTCATCAATCAAAGTATACATTTTCTGTACACCGTTTTCCAAGTGGTAGTAGTGCACGATATAGGGGAAGAGCAGAACCACGATCAAGGCCAGGAGCATAAGTACGTACCATTCTCCGGACACAATGAAAATACCGAAGACGATCAGCATCGCCAGTGCGAATAACACTGTTACGATCAGATGGATCAGCCGCTCATGCTGGAAATACAGGAGCCATCTGTGCATATACGAAAGCAGGCTTTCAAGCCTGCTTCTATCACCGGTTCCGCCATTCGCGCGAACCTGATCGTATTCCGAAATAAAGCTTTCAGCTTCCTGCAGAAGCTTCTTCAGTTTTTTGGCCATAAGACATTACCTCAAATCAGGCACCTTTTTCCTCGGTCTTCTCGCTGCCGCTTCTGGATCTGGACTTCTTCGGCTTAGCGCCCTTGATCAGCTCCGGTCGGGTACCCTCGGTGACGCACTCCTTATGCACGATGCACTTGACGGCATCCTGCTGGGACGGAACGTCATACATGATATCGAGCATGAGATCTTCAAGGATCGCACGAAGACCACGTGCACCGGTCTTTCTCTCGATGGCTTTCTTCGCGATCTCGACAACTGCGTCATCGTCGAACTCGAGCTCGACGCCATCCATCTTCAGCATCTTCCAGTACTGCTTCAGAAGCGCATTCTTCGGCTCTCTGAGGATACGGATCAGTGCTTCCTCATCAAGACCGTCAAGTGTTACGTTGATCGGTACACGGCCGATAAACTCAGGAATAAGGCCGAACTTCATGAGGTCCTGCGGTACGAGCTGCGAGAGCCATTCGCCCGCCTGCTTCTCCTGCTGGGAGACGATCTCCGCGCCGAAACCGAAGTTCTTCTTACCTACGCGCTGCTCGATGATCTTCTCGAGTCCGTCAAAAGCACCGCCGCAGATAAAGAGGATGTTGGTCGTATCGATCTGGATAAACTCCTGATGCGGGTGCTTTCTTCCGCCTTGCGGAGGAACGTTCGCGACCGTACTCTCGAGGATCTTCAGCAGTGCCTGCTGTACGCCTTCACCGCTGACGTCTCTCGTGATGGACGGGTTCTCGGACTTCTTTGTGATCTTATCGATCTCATCGATATAGATGATGCCGCGCTGGGCAGATTCTACGTTATAATCCGCTGCCTGGAGGAGCTTAAGGAGGATATTCTCGACATCCTCACCAACGTAGCCGGCCTCGGTCAGCGTGGTTGCATCAGCAATTGCAAAAGGAACATTGAGCGCACGGGCCAGTGTCTGGGCAAGAAGTGTCTTACCGCATCCCGTCGGACCGATCAGAAGGATATTACTCTTCGTCAGCTCGATATCGTCTGTGCTGCTGAACTTGGAGAAAACGCGCTTGTAGTGATTGTATACGGCAACGGACAGTGCTTTTTTCGCCTGCTCCTGACCGATGACATACTCATCGAGCGCCGCCTTCAGTTCAGACGGTGTCGGCAGGTGATCCTTAGGACCGGTGCCGCTGCCCTTGGTCGTCTTGATCCCCAGCTCATCTTCTGCCAGGATCGATTCGCAGATCATCACACACTCATTGCAGATGTAGATGCCCGGCGGGCCCGCGAGCATGCGGGATACTTCATTCTCACCCTTTCCGCAGAAAGAACAATGGATGATTCCGTCAAAATCAAGTATGTCGTCTTTACCCATATTTACCTCTCACACCGTGGCGGATCACTGCCCGAAAAGCTCTTTCCGCCTATGTATTCTTATATCATGTTAACCTAACTGCATAGGTCTTTCAATTAATCTATGTTACGAATCCTTTTCATTTTCGGATCCGGGAAAAGAAAAGGACTGCCGCCCGAAAGCGGCAGTCCCTGAAGTTCTAACTGATCGGGAAGATTACTCTTCGGTCTTCTCTTCCTTCTTCTCTTCTTCCTTCGGTTCAGTCTTAACAGCCTTCTCAGCAAGAGCATCTACTGTCTTTCTGCCGATGATGCTGTCACGGATGAACTGGTCGTTATCCTTGATTCTAGCCATGAAGTCTTCTTTCTTCATGCCGTACTGAGCAGCGATCTTCTCAGCTTCTTCTTCAACATCAGCGTCAGTTGCCTCGATGTTCATCGCCTTAGCGCAAGCTTCGAGAACCAGAGAGCTCTTTACGCGTGTCTCCGCCATTGTGCGGATACCGGAACGGTACTCTTCCATGGTCTGACCCATGTACTGGAGATATGTGTTGAGGTCCAGGCCCTGGGAACGCATGCGGTAGTTCTGCTCGTCGATCATGCTGTCGATCTCGGAGTCAACCATGCACTCCGGAATATCAACCTTGGCATTCTCGCATACAGCCTTAACAACTTCATTCTCGAAGCGGTCCTGAGCTGCCTTCTCAGCCTGCTCTGTCTGTGTCTTCTTGATGTCAGCCTTGTACTCATCGAGAGTATCGAACTCGGAAACATCCTTAGCGAAATCATCATCGAGTTCCGGCAGTTCCTTTACCTTGATAGCGTGGAGCTTGATCTGGAATGTAGCTTCCTTGCCCTTGAGGTTCTCAGCGTGATAATCCTCCGGGAATGTAACTGTGATCGGGAACTCTTCGTCGATGTTATGACCGATCAGCTGCTCTTCGAAGCCTGGGATGAAAGAGTTGGAACCAATCTTCAGATCGTGACCCTCGTCCTTACCGCCATCAAAAGCAACACCATCTACGAAACCTTCGTAGTCGATCGTTACTGTATCGCCATCCTCGACTGCACGTCCCTCAACCGGAACCATACGGCCGTTTCTGTCCTGCTGACGCTTCAGCTCAGCTTCTACTGTCTCATCTGTCGGAGCATTGAGCTTGTACTCAGCCTCAACACCCTCGTACTTGCCAAGTTCAACTTCCGGCTTAACGGTTACGGAAATTGTGTACTTGATACCCTTATCTTCACCGATCTCCTGGATATCGAGTTCCGGACGGGAAACGACCTTGAGGTCATGTTCCTTGACCGCTGCGGTGTATGCAGGGTTTACGACGAAGTCGATAGCGTCATCGTAGAGGACTCCCTCACCATAGTACTGCTTAACGAGCTTGTACGGTGCTTTTCCTTTACGGAAACCCGGGATCTGAAAACGGTTCTTATTCTTGTTAAAGGACTTCTGCAGAGCGTCCTTAAATTCTTCGGCGGATGCTTCCAGTGAGATAACGACAATATTGTTATCCTTCTTCTCAACAGACGACATATCTATCTCCTCCATATATATAATATATTAAGTCACACGAACAGGTATTTTACCACAGAACTTTCCGTAATTCAATCATGTTTTCATGAGCATGTCCCGAGGCGGATCCTAAGCCTTTTGAAAAGCACTTATACTCCGCAGTAATGCAAAAGGACTGTTCCCGGGAGAACAGTCCTTCTTAATTGGCGCGCCCGGCAGAGATCGAATCCACAACCTTCTGATCCGTAGTCAGACACTCTATCCAGTTGAGCTACGGGCGCAAATAATGTTTGCCGCTTGCACAGCATGATGTATTTTAGTCCCAAGACTAAATCTTGTCAATGCTATTTTTCAATAATTCTCTCTTTTTCAGAAGCAGACTTAGGAGAGAGCGGGAGGAAAATGTCCAGAACGAACAGTTCATCCTTCACTTCCGCGGAGATCGTACCCTTCATGCGCTCGACCAGCCCCTTTGCGATAGCCAGGCCCAGGCCCGTAGATGTAGATGTTCTGGCCTTATCTCCTTTATAGAAACGGTCGAAGATCTGCTCGACATCGATGACCTCACCCGGCTTCTTATCGTTATAGCATGAGAAATGAAGCTTATCGTCTTTTTTCTCTAGTGTAAGGCCGATACGGCTCACGCCGTGGACCAGTGCATTTTTCACGATATTCTGGATCACCCGGCGCAGTGCCACTTCATTGGCTACGATCGGCAGCTCTTCTTCACAGAAGTTCACATCCGGCTCAAGACCGCGCTTTTCAAAGTCCTCGTAAAAAGCCAGGACCGTCTCACAGATACAGTGTCCGCCATCCATCGGAACGACCGCGAGCTCATAGTTCTGATCCTGCATCTTCGTGTAGGTAAAGAGTTCTTCGAGAAGTTCCTTGAGACTGGAGATACGGTTCTGGATGATCTGCAGATAATGTTCTTTTTCCTCGGAAGAATCCGACATCACGAGAAGCTGGACATAGCCGTCGAGGGATGTCAGCGGAGTTCTGATATCGTGCGAAAGGTTTGCGATCGCTTCCTTAAGGTTATTCTCATTTCTGGCAAGAATGATCTTCTCTTCCTGATAACGGTTACAGATATCATTAATGCGCTGGACAAGTTCATTGATCTCTTTATACGGAACCTCAGAGGTCAGACGCTGGTTCGAAGTATGCTTCTGCATGACATCGAGCTGATGACAGTTCTTACGGATCTGCATACGGTAATGGATCAGTGCGATCAGAAAAACGACCGAAAGTATAGTGGCCAGTATTGCCCAGTAGATCATGTTCCTTCCTCCCGAATCTTATCTTCGCGCCTGTCCTGTGATGGAAAGATAATAGTCTTCCAGCGCCTCATTCTTAACAGTGATCGAGAGAGTCTTGATACCTTTTTTCGCCAGTTCGAGAACGATCTCACCACTGTCCTCCAGCCGTTCGAAGATCTGTATGATACTCTTATCCAGCACCTTATACTCCATAATTCCCATTCCTTCGATCACGGTCGCCGCCTTTGTCGGATCACTCGGACGGATCTCGATCCTCTCTCGGCATCGGCGCATCAGCTCGCTGTGCGAAAACTCATCAATCAGCATACCGTCATGAAGGATACCGTATCTGGTCGCGATCTTGGACAGTTCCTCCAGGATATGCGACGAGATCAGGATAGTAATATTTCTTTCTTTGCTAAGCCTTGCGATCAGTTCACGGATCTCCACGATACCCTGTGGGTCAAGTCCGTTGATAGGCTCATCGAGAAGCAGAAGGTCCGGATGTCCGATCAGTGTCATCGCAATACCGAGACGCTGCTTCATACCTAAAGAGAACTGACGGATTTTCTTCTTGCCGGCATTCTCGAGACCAACGTCCGATAACAGTTCTTTTAGAAAACCGTCATCATTCATTCCCAACATGAGTGCCTTGACCTTCATGTTTTCAAAGGCCGTCATCGAGGGATAGAGTCCGGGGCTCTCGATCAGGACACCGATTCTGTCACGCATATGGGATGTCTGCTCAGACGATTCTCCGAAGATCGAGAAAGTGCCCTCCGTGGGCTTCGCCAGACCCGCAAGCATCTTCAGAAGCGTCGTCTTACCGGCACCGTTTCTACCGATCAGGCCGTAGATCTCGCCCTGTTCCAGATGCATGGTCACATGATCGACCGCAGTGATCGATCCATATCGCTTTGTTATGTTTTCAGTTTCCAGTAAGTATTCCAAATTCGGCCTCCGGTTTCTCACTCACGCTTCATTATAAAGCAATCCTTCCTGAATGGAAATAGAACACGATCCTTGTCGGAAAGTGTTCTATCCCAAGCTAAGAGGGTATTATGATACGCGGGTCATACTTAGTTATTTCACGTCCCTTCTCTGCTGAAGCATCATGCTTCCGCCGAGAGCAAGAACGATGTAGATCACACTGGTCACAACAAAGATCATTGTTGTCTTAACTGCGAGATCTTCAAGATTGAAGTTAATGAATACAGCATCATAGAAGAAGTCAGTCGGCAGTACCTTCGGATCAGAAACGATCTTCTTGACCAGGAGGTCCAGGATCAGCTCAAAGAGGTTCAGGATTCCGAGGGAGATGATCAGGGAAGATACAACACCACCTACGGAATTGTTGAACAGTGTGGTAAAGAAGAAGAAAATTGCAGAGAATGTAACTGCAGAGAGATACATCAGACCGAGTGCCTTGAACATAGCGGCAACACTGCCGAATGCGAAGTTGTCGATGAACAGAGCGGAGAGGCCGAGCATTACGGAATAACCGAGAATGATGAGGGCTGTCATACCGATGACGGCAGAGATCCATCTGGCCAGTGTCTGCTTCCACTTATGCTTCGTGATACCGATGATATTCTTATCAAAACCGCACTTGTGCTCTGCGTTGGTGAACATAACTACAAAGATCGCCAGGATGATAAGAACGTTTGAATTCTGAAGAAATGTAGCTACTGTACGGACACCGTTCAGGACAGTATATCCGAGCATCTGTGTTCCGGATCCGTCAAACATATTAAGCGGATCATCGAGCATCAGTTTCAGAGATGAAAACTGCATGATTCCGAAGAGAACTGCTACAATAGCCATTACCCATGTAGATACCGCACGGCTCATACGGTACAGGTTCATCTTAATCAAATTAAACATTTTCTTTTCCTCCTGTCAGCTGGAAGTAATAGTCTTCAAGTGCCTCTGTCTTAACAGCGATCTCATTGGTCTGTACATTTTCTTTTGCGAGGGCGACTGTGATCGCACCACTCTCGTTCAGACGCTCATAGATGTTGATCGCGTCATCCTTGACTTCGATCTTGGAGAATCCCATCGTATTCAGGATCTCAAGAGTCTTGCTGATATCACTTGTACGGAGTTCGAGTCTCTCGCAGCACTTGCTGAAGAGTTCCTCCTTGCTTTCTTCTTCCAGGAGTCTTCCTTCGTGGATAATACCGTACTGGGTAGCCACCTTGGAAAGCTCGTCGAGGATGTGGCTGGAGATCAGGATCGTGATGCCCTTATCGATGCAGAGGTGGTGAAGAATGTTTCTCATCTCCGCGATACCCTGCGGGTCAAGTCCGTTGATCGGCTCGTCGAGGATAAGGAGTTCCGGCTGGTTTACAAGAGCCATCGCGATACCGAGACGCTGCTTCATGCCGAGGGAGAACTGCTTTGCCTTCTTCTTGCCTGTATTCTCAAGTCCTACCTCGGAAAGCAGGCCCTTAAGGAATTTCTTATCTTTAATTCCGAGAGCGATCGCCTTTGTGGTCAGGTTCTGCATCGCTGTCATATTGGGATAAAGACCGGGGGCTTCGATCAGGATGCCGACCTTCGACATCATCTGCTCTGTTGTCTCACCGTTTCTTCCGCGGATCTCGAAGGATCCGGAAGTCGGACGGGAAAGACCGCCGATCATCTTCATAAGTGTTGTCTTACCGGCACCGTTTCTGCCGATCAGTCCGTAGATACCTCCACGCTGAACGTGGATGGATACTTCATTAGACGCATTGTACTTGCCGTACGTTTTTGTCAATTCATTTGTGGTAAGAATGTAATCCATTTTTCGCTCCTCCTTGTGCTTACAGGTTCATTGTAGAAAACAAATCCTAATCAATCGCCAAGGAGAAGTTTAGTATTGCAAAAGAAAATATAAAGAAAAGATTAAGCGGTCAGATCTTTACATCCTTCTTATCCGACAGGAACACCGACAGTGTCAGCGCCAATGCCATATATGCCAGTGCCACGATCACAGTACGCACAGTATCTGCAGTTCCCATACCGGAGTTATAGATCTTTAATACATAATCCAGACAGTATTCCGAAAAGATAAACTTTTCAGAACCGGTGATCTTAATAATTAACAGAGTAATAAACGATTCTGCCACAATAAACATATCGGATGCGATCAGCACACCGATGACCATACCGCCGGCCGGACTCTTAAAGAGCGATGTGATCCAGAAGACCACCGTGACCAGTGAGATCAGGCAGATGTAAACGACCAGCCAGCCGAGGAAATACTCAGTGGCACTGCCGAACTCGAAAGTCTTGATAACAGCAGCACTGAGACCGAGACTTACGAAAGAATATACGATATAAGTTCCTGTTATGCAGGCCACAAGGGCGAGCCACTTGGCAAAGACCAGTGGTCTTCTCTTCTCAAACATCGAATACGTATTCTTGGCAAACCCTTTGGTAAAGTCGCAGTTCGTAAGGATAACCGCAAAGATGGTGATCAGGATAACAAAGCCGTCGTTCCCCTGAATGAAGAACTGGTGTGAATCCGAAGAGGTAAAAGTACCGAACACGCCGGTTGTTCCCATTATGGTCTGAAAATCCAGATTCAGAGGGTTGTTATATACAAGATGTGCCATTCCCAGACCAAAGATCAGGAAAGCCACCAGAAGTATGCCGATAACAAGTGTGGACGTCGCTTTAGACACGCGGTACATGTGCATGCGGAAAATATTAAACATTGCGCACACCTCCTGTAAGACGGAAGTAGTAATCCTCGAGCGAGTTGCCCTCGGTCCTCATCTCCAGCGTCTGGATACCTTTCTGCGCAAGTCTCATGGAAATCGCACCACTCTCATTGACACGCTCGCGGATCTCCACATGATCTTCGAAGATCGTGTAGTCCTCAATATCCATTTCGATCAGCGCCGCACGTGCTGCCTCATTATCCGATGTCCTCAGGAAAAGACGCGGCTTGCAGCGTGAAAGCAGTTCTTCGTTCGTTGCCTCATCAAGAAGAACACCTTCGTGGATAATACCGTAACGGTCAGCTACCTTGGAGAGTTCCTCCAGAATATGGCTGGAAATAATGACCGAGATACCTCTCTCCTTGCAGAGACGGTGGATCAGTCCTCTGACCTCCGCAATACCCTGCGGGTCCAGTCCGTTGATCGGCTCGTCAAGAAGCAGCAGTTCCGGGGAATTGACCATCGCGATCGCGATTCCCAGACGCTGACGCATTCCCAGCGAGAAGTTCTTAACGGATTTCTTGCCGACATTTGCAAGACCGACAAAGGCAAGAAGTTCTTTCAGATACTCGTCGTTCTTGATGCCCGCAGCGATGGCTTTCGCTTTCAGGTTCTGAAACGCATTCAGATTCTGGAATACGCCCGGATCCTCGATCAGGACACCGATCTTCGATCTCATCTGCGCCTGCGTCTCTCCATTGGCGCCGTGTATGGTAAAAGTACCGCTTGTCGGCTGAGCCAGATTCGCGATCATCTTCAGAAGCGTCGTCTTTCCGGCGCCGTTTCTTCCGATCAGACCATATACCTCACCACGTTCAACATGGATGGAGACCTGATTGACCGCAGTCTTATCTTTATACATTTTCGTGATTTTATCCGTCTCAAGAATAAGGCTCATTTGACACACTCCTTATTTTGCCAGCTTGTATCCGATACCCCACACGGTTTCAATAAACTCAGTGTCCGTGAACTCCTTGAGTTTTTTACGGATATTGCTGATATGCACGTTGATCGTCTTATCTTCACCGATATAGATCTCATTCCACGCACAGTCATAGATGTCCTGCTTGGTAAACACACGCTTGGGGTGGGATACCAGAAGTGCCAGGATCTGGAATTCTCTTTTCGTCAGCTGGACTTCATTATCGTTGACCATAACCGTAAACGATGCTTCATCCAGAGTAAGCTCCTTATATGTCATCTGACCGCCGGTGGTCTCTCCGGACTTCTGGGAAACTCTTCGGATCTGTACTGCCACACGTGCCAGCAGTTCCGGGATTTCAAAAGGCTTCGTGATATAGTCCTCTGCGCCGGATGTCAGCATCTGCACCTTTGTGTCCATCTCGTCCTTGGCGGAAACGACAATGACCGGTACATCCTTGATCGCCTTCATCTTCGGGAACAGCTCATCGCCGCAAAGACCCGGAAGCATCATGTCCATCAGGACAAGATCATAATCTTCTTTCTCATAGTATAGAAGCGCTTCTGTTCCGGAGAATGCCTGTCTGCAATCATAACCCGATTTCTTCAGCGCGTCGGCAATCAGGTGATTGATCTCCGTATTGTCTTCGATGATTAAAATCTTCTTCATAGTATTACCCTCTAATTCCAACTTTATCTATCATATCATACTTTTCCGTTCCTTCTATCTTTATAAAGAGTAATCTGTCCAATCTATGCTATAATCCTCTGAGAAGAAAGGAAGAAAGTAATATGCAGACAGGAACAGACTCTCAGCGCATCCCGGTCCCCGGGCTTTATAATCTCCGCGATCTCGGCGGAATGAAGGCGAAGGACGGAAGAATCACTGCTTCTCACCGCCTGGTCCGTTCAGATGCACTTGACCGTCTCGACCCAAGCGGCATTTCTGCGCTTTCCGCTTATCCTGTACAGGTCGTGATCGATCTCCGGTCTGCGGAGGAGGCGGAGAATCATCCGGATACAATTTCCCGTAATCCTGCCTTTACGTATTACAATATTCCGCTTCTCCGGATCAACGCCGACGATATCAATGACGGTGTGATCACAGATACGATTTCCACTTCGCTCGGTCATCTTTACGTCTGGATGTTCGAGAACTCGAAAGCCTACTTCGCGGAGGTCCTCCGCACGATTCTGAAAGAAAAAGGAAAGACAGTGCTTTTCCATTGCGCGCACGGCAAGGACCGTACCGGCCTGATCGCCGCGATCTTCTATCTTCTTTGCGGAGTGGACAGAAAAGACATTATCGAAAACTACGCAGTTTCTTATATGTATATAAAAGAACTTGTGGCGCCGCTGATCGCCTCCACTCCGGAGAATGTGCATCACATCTACATGAGCGACGCTTCAAATCTGGAACGTCTGCTTGCACATCTGGATAAGGAATATCAGGGAAGCATTGAAAACTTTCTTTTCTCCTGCGGTCTTTCTCCGGAAGAGACAGAAGAACTCCGGCACATTCTTCTCCCTTAAGAAAAGAACTTAACCGCGTCCTTTCTGCAGAATCATGGTATCGATCGGGAAACTGCCGTCCTCGTTCGGATGCTCTTTGTCCAGCGTTACAGAGAACTGGTATTCTTCACCATCCCTTGTGATTCCGAGAACATAGCCCGTCTCATCCGCGAACGGATAGCGCATCAGGATATCGAAAGATGACTGGCTGGATTTAAGATCGGAACCGATGCCTGCTTTATCCGAATCCCAGATACGGAAACGCGTGTACGTTCCGTCCCAGTCGTTCGCAGAATGGTATACACCATATACAGTGATCGTAAATCCCTTGTAGCGGATAAGAATATTCCTCAGGCCATCTTCAGGATCATTCGAATTCGGAGACTTTTCTACTACCGGACCGCAGGTGACCGACAGCGGTGTTCCGAACAGAGGCGAAAGCTGTGACGGTGCGGCACGCTCTCCAACGCGCACAGTACGACGGCCGTTGTAATACAGATACAGATCTGCCGTCTTCAGTTCGTTCTCGATCGAGTCAACTACGGAGATCTGTCCGTTATGATCACTGAAAAAACGCACCTGACGCGAGTTGACCTGAAGCTGGCTGTCAAGCACTTCCGGCTGCAGATAGATCAGCTTGCTCGCATCGATGGAGACCACCTCGTATTCCTTATACTGGGACTTAACATTATGCGAGTAGAAGCGGATCATCTCCTTCGCTTTTTCCTTGCGGATATCTCTTGATTCCGGAAGAGGTTCCGAACTCTGCGTATAAGCAAGAAGCGAGATCACATCGGTAAGATTCTCATTCGTGTACGACTCGAAGTAGTGGTTCGAGAAGGAATACAGATCCATACAGTCTTTTGCCCACGAGCGGCTCAGATAGACTGTACCATCCGCCTTCGACTGCAGATAGATAATGACCGGAGCTCCGGACACTCTGCTTCCGATGATCTGTACCCGTACCGGGATACAGTGCCGGATCATGTCAGCATACTCTTCCGAAGAATTCTCGAAGATCATGCTCTCCAGAAGGCTGGTCTTCTGATCACCTTCAACAATTTCAAAAGAAGTCGCGCGTGTCCCCGCCGGCATCATCTTCTGGAGCACGCTGATGTATTCATAGTATTCCGAAACAGTCATCTCATCCCGCTGTTCTTCCGGGATCCTGTTAAACAGTTCTTCCTTGTCATTTGTCTCTGTAAGAGAATCGACGAGGATACGCGCCATCTCCGGCGCATCGATCTTTTTGTTTCGGGAATTCTTATCTGAACAGGCCGCCAGCATTCCGCAGAAAACGCACAGAACCATCAGCGCCGACAAGTGTCGGAGGATCCGGATTCCTGACTTTTTCCGCGAGATGAGGTTCATGCTCACTTTTCCTTTCTTCGCTGTTTCACCGCTTCAAAAACGACGATACCGGCAGCAACTGCCGCGTTAAGGCTGTTTACGGATCCGGCCATCGGGATCGAGAGCAGGAAGTCACACTTCTCCCGGATATTCTTACTCATCCCTTCGCCTTCACTTCCGATGACGATCGCCATCGGACCGGACCATACATCATCGTAGTATTCGTTGGTACCTTCCGCATCCGTTCCCGCGATCCAGAATCCTTTATCCTTCAGTTCCAGGATCGTTCTGGAAAGGTTCGTCACACGGGCAACCGGCACATACTCGATCGCGCCGGCCGAGGCCTTTGCCACCATGGAATCCAGTCCGATCGATCTGTGCTGCGGGATAATTACGCCGGTAACTCCGGCTGCGTCTGCGATACGCAGGATCGAGCCGAGGTTATAGGCGTCTTTTAATTCATCGAGAATGAGAAGAAGCGGCGCTTCCCCTTTTTCCGAGGCGCGTTCCAGGATCGCGTCGATCTCCATATATTCGTGACTTGCGACCTGTGCGATCACACCCTGGTGATTGTGCGTCTGGCTCATCTCATCGAGGCTGATCTTCGGGACCTCCATGATCGGGATACGAAGATCCTTAGCCATATTGATGATCCGCGCCAGTGTCGGATCCGGGCGGGCATTCTCCTGTCTTGCCGCAACGTAGAGCTTATTGAAAGTTCTGCCTGCGCGCATCGCCTCAAGGACCGGATTTCTACCCTCGATGCGGTCATCCGTCGGGGTCTGGTTAGCGCCTTCGCTTCTGTTTTGGGCAAAAACACCTGCCGGCGCCGGATTTCTTCTTCCCGCCGGTTTCTGATCACGAAGATCGTTTCTGTTTTGTCTTGGTCCTTTCGGTCCCGGTTTATTGGGTCGCATCCGCGCTCTCCTTACTCTTTTTCTTCCAGTATGGTGATGATCCTGCGGATCAGTTCTTCCATTCTCTCTTCTTTTCCCGACAGATACAGATACCCGATCAGCGTCTCAAGACCCGTCGCATACTTATAGTCGGCAGGGCTGGCATTCTTCGCCATGCTTCCCTGATGTCCGTTCTTGCCTCTTCTAAAGACATTCTGCTCTTCCTCGGACAGATCGTCGTGAAGAACACGGATCGCCTGTGCCTGTGCAGGAGCACTTACGTAGTGGACCGCTTTCTTATGCAGCACTCCGGACTGTCCGCCGAAACGGGCAACTATGTGCATGCGGACATATAGTTCATAGACCGCGTCGCCTACATACGCCAGTACCGAGGTCGGCACCTCACGGATATCCTCCGGCGGGATCGGAATCATCATTTCTTCGTCACCTGCGGGCCCTGCGGAGTATCCTTGATCTGGTAACCCATCTCGGATACCTGATCACGAAGTGCATCTGCCTTCGCGAAGTCCTTATTCTTCTTCGCTTCCACACGCTGGTTCACAAGATCCATGACCTCTGCCGGAATGCCGCTGTCCTTGTTAAGGATCTCACGGATCTCCAGACCGAGAACACCCATCAGCTCGCAGATCATGTCAGCAGCTGCCTTGATCAAGGACGCGGAAACATCCTTAGCCGTCAGGTGTGTGTTCAGTACACGTACCAGTTCGTAGATTGAAGTGATCGCGTCTGCGGTATTCATATCATCATCCATTCTGGAGATGAAGGAAGCCTTCGCTTCGGCAACAGCGTCGGCAAGTTCTTTTTCCGCATCTGCATTCGCGGAAAGCCCTGCTTCTGCCTCATGGCTTAAGATAAAGTCCGAAGTCTCAACTGCAGTCGCGATACGGTCCAGACCATTCTGTGCGGACTTCAGAAGCTCATCCGAGAAATTGATCGGCATTCTGTAGTGACCGGACAGGATGAAGAATCGGATGACTTCGTACGGGAATTTCTCAACGATATCGCGCACCGTGAAGAAGTTGCCGAGAGACTTACTCATCTTCTCGTTATCGACATTAACGAACGCGTTATGCATCCAGTAATGGGCAAACGGGCAGCCGTTTGCCGCCTCGCTCTGGGCGATCTCGTTCTCATGGTGCGGGAAGATCAGATCCTGTCCGCCGCCATGGATATCGATTGTCTTACCGAGATACTTGCGGTTCATAGCCGAGCACTCGATGTGCCAGCCCGGACGGCCCTCACCCCACGGAGAATCCCAGAAAGGTTCGCCTTCTTTCTTAAACTTCCAGATTGCGAAGTCCGCAGGATTTCTCTTGCCTTCATAGGAAGCACCGCGCTCACCTGCACCGGCAACGAGGTCTTCCAGATTGTAGTGCGAGAGCTTGCCGTACTCCTTAAACTTCGGAACTTCAAAGTACACACCGTCACCCTCGATGATGTAAGCATAGCCCTTATCCATCAGGTCGGTGATCAGGGCTATGATCTCATCCATCGTCTCAGTCGCTCTCGGCTGATAGGTCGGACGCTTGATACCGAGTGCATCGGCATCCTTGTAGTACTCAGCAATATAGCGGTCTGCGATCTCCTTTACCGTGGTGCCCTCTTCGTTGGCACGCTTGATCATCTTATCGTCGATGTCGGTGAAGTTCTGGCAGAAAGTAACGTCATAGCCTCTGTACTCGAGGTAACGGCGCAGTGTATCAAATGTTACGAACGGACGGGCATTACCAAGATGGAAGTAGTTATAAACCGTCGGGCCGCAGGCATAAAGCTTAACCTTGCCTTCCTCCATCGGGACAAACTCTTCCTTCATTCTCGTCATCGTATTAAAAATCTTCATGTTTTTCCTCCTAAAAACGGTGCTTTCACGGCATAGTACCCCTTCTCTCCGTCAAAAGACAGGAAGCGATACTGAAAATACAAATCGGTGAAAGACCTGTGCAAAATTATCTATCAGGCAAATTCAGGCATACGAAAACACGTTCCCTTCGCGGAACCGCGTCTCAAAAGAATCTTTTCTCCAATCAAAAGCGCCATGTTCATTCCTGTTCTGCACAATAATAAAAGCCCAAAACCGCGCCCACTTTTGACACCTAGCGATCGCCAGGTGGGTATCCTGCGGCAGTCTAAGATCTTCCTCTCGGGAGCGCTTCCGAAGAAGCGGTAAGGCTTGATCGTCTCTGCACCAACACCGGATTCCCGATTATGTCATGAAGGTTCAAAAACATGAGCATCAGCTTTAGGTTGATTTCATTATACCAGTATATATATAAATTGTGAAGTGATAGGAATTACTAAAGTGTAACAAATAAAAGGCGAAAATGTATCAGCCTTTCTCCTGCTCCCGATGGGTCGCGGCAACAGCTCCGAAAACGCGGCTCGCCCCGGCCTGAAAAAGAGTTGCGGCAGCTTCATGCAGCGTTGATCCGGTCGTCAGAATATCATCCACCAGGAGGATATTCCACCCGCTGATGTCCCATTCTTCTCCGACGGCAAAAGCACCTTTGACGTTTTCCGCTCTTTCCTGCGGTTTTGTGAACCTGCTCTGCTGATGTGTGTGCCTCGTTCTCGATAGAACATTGTTACAAACTGCGATATTCAGGTGTTTAGCGAGTCCCCCGGCCAATATTTCCGACTGATTGAATCCTCTTGTCCGAAGACGCTTTTCCGACAGCGGGATCGGGATAATTGCATCCCATTCGAAGGGAAGATCCGTCGGAAACTCTCTTCCGAGCAGTTCCCCGATCAAGTTTCCGCAAAAGATTTTCGAGTTGAACTTCATTCTCCGTAGAAGTGTCGTCACCGGCTCTTCATAGTGAAAGAGTGCCCATACGGCAAAATCCGGGATCGGATCCTGTTCATACGGATCGGAAAGACAGGGAAACCATCTTTCCGAGGACGATCTTACCGGCAGCGCAGAAAGACACGACGGACAGATCTGCAGTTTTCCGGTCGTTCTGCCGCAGTTATCTCCCTCGACAAGGGCCCGTCCGCACAGCATGCAGATGTCAGGGAACAGAAAACGGATAGTTGTATTGACCGCACGGGTAAGAGCTGATTTTTCCATACTTACGACTCGATCTGGTCTTGAAGGAACGTCTTCAGCGCAGTCATTCTCGTCTCGGAATACTGCGAATCGATCATGAAGGAGATCGTCTTTCTGTCGCCTAGGATCCACAGTTCTTCTTTCGCACGGGTCACAGCCGTATAAAGAAGATTTCGGTTGAAAAGAGAGCCTCTTTCCGGCGGCAGAACAAGAAGCACCTTCCGCCATTCCCCGCCCTGGGATTTATGTACGGTAAGCGCATATGCGAGTTCAAGATCCGTGACTCGTTCCGTCGGATACGAAGCCCTTCTTCCGTCATCGAAAAGAATATCGAGCGGGAATTCGGAAAGCGGCTCAATATCTCTTACAAAGCCGATATCTCCGTTAAAAACGCCCTCCCCGTCCGAGCCGTCACTCTCCTTACAGAGGAGCTTGTAGTCATTGCGTATCTGGATCACGCGGTCTTCCTTGGAAAAGTATCTCGTGACTCCTTCCCTGACCCGGATCGCGGAAGGCCGGCTCCCTCTTCTGCTTGACGTCAGTTTCTGCATCATGTCATTGATCGAATCCGTACTGACCTGTCCTGATCTTCTCGGGCAGAGGATCGCCATATCCCGCCATGCATCGACGTGACAGTCCGGGTTGTTATCCCGTATCCACGAAGAAATGTAATCCATCATTTCTTTGGGCTTGGCGTAGATAAAATGGATATCCGAATCGCCCTCCGGGAACTCCATCTCTTTACCGTGAAGGATCAGCGAAGCATTCCTTACGATCATGCTGTCATGGAGCTGACGGAAGTTCTCTACCAGTGTACATACCGGCACTCTTTGTGACTTGATGAGATCTGCCAGCACACGTCCCGCGCCGACAGACGGAAGCTGATGCGAATCCCCGACCAGTATGATGATCGCATCATCATCGACCGACTCCAGAAACTTAGAGAAGATCACCGCATCGATCATGCTGGCTTCGTCAATGAGAAAGACTTTTCCGGGGTGATGGTTATCCTTCGTAAAGAAGAAGTATGTCTTTTCATCCTCCTCGTCGAAAGTCGCGCCCAGAAGGCGGTGCAGTGTCTGCGCAGGAGAATGTGTCACATCAGACATGCGTTTTGCTGCCTTTCCCGTCGGTGCGCAGCAGAAAACGCCATCCGGGAAGATATTCAGATAGTACTGGTAGATCATACGGAGGATCGTAGTTTTTCCGGTACCCGGACCGCCATCGACGATAACGAAGTTCTTACTCAGTGCCGATCGTACGACCTCTTCCTGATCCTCGGAAAGTTTAAATTTCTCTCCGATCTGCGACCACTTCAATACACGAAGCAGACAGTCTTCGTCGACCTTTCTCACTTTGCCGAATGACCGCACGCGATGCGCGATCGCAGCCTCCGCACGGATCGCCTCATTATCTGCCACCCAGATATCATTTCCCGTCTTCACCGCGCGGTCGAACTTCTTGTAAAAGTGCAGTTTCGATTTTTCTTTATCCCAGTAACAAAGCGAAAGTATCCCCGCATCCATCTGTTCCTGAAACCAGTTGGGAACGATGCTCTGGACGAAGGTTTTCCGATACTCGAGGCACTCGGGCTTATCCTTGTACTCGCAGAAAAAGCAGGGCGTCTTGAAATCCGCGGCAAGATATGCTGCCGTAAGGATTTCCGACGCCTCTTTTTTCCAGACAGACATAGGAAGGAACGTATGTCCGTTACTTCCGAGAATCCGGTCGAATGAACGTATCAGTTCATTCGTGACAAAATGATCCAGACACATTCCTTCCATATGCTGCTCCGAAATGAATAATTCTTCAGACCTTAAAGGCCGGCCTTTGCTTTCAGGATCTCCGCCTTATCTGTCTTCTCCCACGGGAAGCCCGCGTCATTTCTTCCGAAGTGACCATAAGCTGCCGTAGCCTTGTAGATCGGGCGGCGCAGATCCAGATCACGGATGATCGCTGCCGGACGGAGATCGAATACTTCGTTTACGATCTCGGTAATTCTCTCATCGGAGATCTTACCGGAACCGAAAGTATCCACCATAACAGATACCGGACGGGCAACACCGATCGCATATGCGAACTGGATCTCGCACTCATCAGCAATGCCGGAAGCAACGATATTCTTCGCAATATAGCGTGCAGCATATGCAGCAGAACGGTCTACCTTCGTCGGGTCTTTACCGGAGAAAGCACCGCCGCCGTGACGTGCATATCCGCCGTATGTATCTACGATGATCTTTCTTCCCGTAAGGCCGCTGTCGCCCTGCGGACCGCCGACAACAAAACGTCCTGTCGGGTTGATGAAGATCTTGGTATTCTCATCAACAAACTCCTTCGGAAGAACCGGGAAGATAACCAGTTCTTTTACCTTAGCGGCAAGCTCTTCATAAGAGACGGAATCTTTATGCTGAGTAGAGATAACAACCGCTTCGATTCTCTTCGGTGTTCTGCCGTCATACTCGATCGTAACCTGGCTCTTTCCGTCCGGGCGGAGGAAATCAACCAGCCCTTCTTTTCTGACCTGGGTCAGACGACGTGTCAGCTTGTGTGCCAGAGAGATTGGAAGCGGCATCAGTTCTTCGGTGTCATTATTGGCATAACCGAACATCATACCCTGGTCACCGGCACCGGTATCCAGTTCACTTTCGTCCGTGTGTTCTCTCTTCTCAAGAGAGCAGTTAACGCCCTGCGCAATATCCGGAGACTGCTCATCGATCGATGTCAGGATCGCGCATGTCTTATAGTCAAATCCGGAATCACTTCCGTCATAGCCGATCTCCTTTACCGTATCACGCACGATCGACGGAATGTCGACATACGCGCTCGTGGTGATCTCACCCATTACGAATACCATACCTGTTGTACAAGTGGTTTCGCATGCAACACGTGCCATCGGATCATCGGTAAGGATCGCGTCGAGAACTGCATCAGAGATCTGATCACAGATCTTATCCGGATGTCCCTCCGTAACGGATTCCGATGTAAAAAGCCATTTACCCTGTCTGTTTCTGTCCATAAAAAACCTCCGTATAAAACAAAAACCTTTCCCGAATTTTCTGAGGAAAGGTTAACTTATATATCAATCCTCATCTTTCAGGTTACACCTGCTGGACTTGGCACCGCTGCTCTCCGCGGTTGCCGGACTTCATAGGGCCAGTTCCCTCCGTCACTCTTGATAAGAGATGCATTTAATCTGTTTGCGTTCTGATGATACCACTGCTTACCTGACTTGGCAAGAAGTTTTCGCTAAGTTTTTCCTTATGATTTCGTAGATTTTCAAAGCACCGAAAGATATACTGAATATTGGTGGCAAACAACTATACGGAGGTATAAAAATGAGAAAAATATCAACTCTATTATTGTCCTTGGGAATTGCTTTATCGATTACCATTCCGGTAAGTGCAAACTCCGCATCTGTACTTGAATCAGTGAATCTTGGTGTTTCAAATGCTGTAAAAGCAGCGCAGGCAGCAATAACTTGGAAAGAGTGCTCGTCACTATTTACCCGCTACAATCAGGAATCCTCTAATACCTGTGGAGCAGCCTGTGTCAGGATGGTCCTAAAAGTCATAAACGGATCTGCACCTGCCGAATCAACGGTTTTTAATGGAATAAAAGACAAAGATCAACCTTCAACAGCAAACGCTAATAATATGTGCGCATATATTAACAATAGAATTTCTAGTTTCGCGTATAAAAAATACCTTCCTGAATCACTTAGCACATTTAAGACCAAAGTATATAACACAATCGTTAACAAGCATGCACCGGTAATTGTTCTTGTACAGCAAAATCTCACCAGTACGAACAGTGGCTGGCCAACAAATTCAATCTATAGTCACTTTGTCGTGATCAAAGCTATTTCTTCCGACAAAACAAAGGTTAAAATCGCCGACCCAGCTTATGGAAAATATTATGAGATGTCCATTCAGAATGTATTTAACTCCATGCACGACGACTATGAATACAGATACAAAAGTGGCAAATGGATATCCTATTGTTATCTTGCAGCCAGGGATTGGTAATATCATAGTTTACTGCCATCGTTCAGCTAGCTGATCTGCTCATTATCTAGTTTTCTCGAAACAATTTGTAAGCATTTGGATTAAAACTGCAAGTGCCACCCTTTCGAGCGGTTTTATTTCTTTCCATACATCACAAATGAGAACAGTTGATGCACTATAATTGAAACCGTCCTGATTGATCAGGGCGGTTTCTTTTTTCCCCTCGGGCAACAAGGTCTACAGATATAAAGTAGCAATCATAGTAGCTTTTGTCGTTTTTTGTCGAATCACACGATCGTTTTTTCTGGTTTAATGAACTCACTTCACAACAAAGGAGGTTGGAAGAAAATGACACGGACAATCGCTATCATTGACGCAGATATTCTGTTTACATCTCTACTTATCTCGCGCCTAAAGAAACACGTTCCTGATTTTCTGGCTTTTCCTGTTTCGAAAGAGATCCTGTTTGCACACCGGGAACTGATGCTCGATAGTGATTTTGTTCTTTACAACCAGCGTGAGATCTCCGAGAATGAGATCCTCTCTCACTGCGATCCTGAGCGCACTCCGATTTTAGTCCCCCTGCTAAAAACAACCAAACCTTTTCCCCCGAAAGATGTTCTGATGATCGCGCATGAAGTGGAGTCTCTGGCTGGTCTGGGAAGGATACCGGTCTCACCGGATTCCTCCGTACAGACATGCCTCACCCTTTCCTTTATTTCCCCTAAGGAAAGGGAGGCGCATGTTCTCAAGCAGATCGAACGCGCCCGTTCCGATTTTGCACATATCATCCGTCTGGATCTGATGCCGGGTATTCTGATGCCGCTCGACCCGCCATCCTGGGAAGAGAATAATGTGCAGCGCTGCGGCGGCATATCACTTCTTCTTCAGAAACTGAAGACGGGAAGATTCCCATACTTAGAGATCCCGTCATATCTGGAACCGGATCCGTACGGTGATATGCGGTTCGGAAGGCCGGATCACTCGGATGATATTGTGACATGTCATTCGAGGACGATCGTAACGCTTATCTCCAAGACCATACGTTATCTTTCATCACTTTCAGAGCCCTCACTTCTATATGTTGTCGGAGACGGGCTGAGTTTTGTAAGGATGCGTACCCTTTGTCGCAATCTGTCCCACCTGGAGATACTGACTCCTCTTCATATCGAGAAGGACTACATGCTCTGTAATGAAATCGATCTTCTTCAGAAAGAACATGTCGGAACGACGCATATCGATTATCCGTATTCCATCTCCAGAGCAGTTTGACGGAATAACTATACTCAATAAATCCTCTGCACATGAGAGAAAGAATAAACATGAAAACGAAAGAGAAAAAGAATGCGAAAACTGACATATCTATCGCAGAGCTGACCACACTCATTCTTCAGGCCCTGCACTCATATGACGAAGTAGATGACCATACATTCCGGGAGATCATCGCGGACATTATTAATCAGTCCAGCCGGTGTTCTGCACTCTCACTTGATGAAAAACGTCATCTGGCAACTACACTCTTTAACAGGATGAGACGGCTGGATATTCTTCAGAGTCTGATGGATGATCAGGAGATCACTGAGATCATGGTAAACGGACCGGATCACATCTTTTTCGAAAAAGGCGGAAGACTGTATCCTTCAGATCTTCAATTCGAAAGCAAAGATAATCTTGAACAGCTGATCCTTCACTTCTTCTCCTCAGCTAACCGTCCTCTAAACGAAGCCTTTCCCATTGCCGACCTTCGACTTCCCGACGGTTCACGTGCGAATGCCGTGCTGCCTCCGATTGCTCCTGACGGACCGATCTTTACGATAAGAAAGTTCACCGGTATCCGCCCGGACATCCATTCACTCATCAGCAGTGGATTTATTACCAGAGAAGCTGCCATTTATCTTTCGCAATCCGTGATCAGCAAGAAGACCATCTTTCTGTGCGGAGGAACCGGTTCGGGAAAAACCACCTGCCTGAACGTTCTTTCTTCATTTATTCCGAAGACTGAACGAGTAGTCACTATAGAAGATTCCGCCGAACTCTCTCTTCAAGGCATCACCAATCTTGTCCGTCTGGAGTCGCGTCTTCCGGGTCCGGACGGACACGGCGGAGTCGATATCGGACAGTTGATACGTACCGCATTGCGCATGCGTCCGGACCGGATCGTAGTAGGTGAAGTCAGAGGAAGCGAAGCCGCAGACATGCTTCATGCCCTGCATACGGGACATCCCGGATCTCTTTGTACCGGGCACGCAAATTCATGTTCCGAGATGCTCGACCGTCTTGTCACGATGGTCATGTCCGGATCCACACTGCCCTACGATGCGGTAATCCGTCAGATAGCAATGGGTGTCGATATTCTTGTGCACATCACGAGAGGAAAAGACGGTCGTCGGTATATCGACGAGATATCGGAAATGCGTCCGATCGAGAACGATCACTTCCGAATCGAAAACATTTTTACTTATGAGGAGGACCATGGTCTTGTTAAAAGAAAAACTGCTTGATAAAAAAACGTATCTGTCCTCACACATGCTTCCCGGGGACGCTTCTGAGATCAATAATCTGAGCCGGAAAACATACCTCATTTTCATGATGAAGTGTCTCCCGATCCTTCCGCTCTGTATTGCGATCGTGTATTTGCTTTCCAGTGCTTTTCTTCCGGAATTCCGTCTTCGTCTGCTCCTTTCATTCCCACTCGGTGTTCTTCCGTTTGTGTCATGCGTGCGTGTTCTTTACGGCAAAAGAATCGCCACACTCCGAGCGCAGAATAAAGTGCTTATGCAGTCACTTTGCACATCCGTTTCAGACGGATATTCAATTGAGAGTGCGTTTCTCTGCGCACGAGTAGATATCGAAAAAGCATTTGGAAAACATGCAGCCTTCGCAGTTGCACTTAAAGATGTTGAACACCAGCTTCAGGCACATGAAACACTCGACACCTGTATGACCAGATTCTGCCATAAACTTGACTACTATGAGACCCTTCCCATACTGCATGCTCTTTCGCTCCAGAAGACTGTCGGTAACCAGATCATATCGATCCTTCGAAGCAGCTGTCAGATGCTGTCTGAACTTCACGCCGTGACCTCTGAAGTGGAAGCTAATAACTCGGGTAAAAACACTGAAGCTGCTCTGCTCTGTCTTATGCCATTCGGCATCACATATATGCTCTCGATCACCAGCGGTGATTACCTTGTCCAGGCACAGAGCAGCGGACTCGGAAAGATCCTGATGGTAGTTGCTTTTGCAATCGCCGTTTTCTCATGCACATTCTTATTTTCGCTGATCGGAGAAAGACCATCCAGGAATCATTTCACGTTTCGTGACGATAAAGAATGCATACCGAAAAAGTGGAGAAAACCGATCCGCAAACTTGCATTGTCTCTTCCGACAACTTACTCGACCAGAGTACTGGAATGGTGCAACGAAATCTCCTTTTCACCCATGGAAACTTTCGATGCTTTTCTATACAGAGTTATCACAAGGATCCTTCTTTGCACACTGCTATTTTTGTTCCTTTGTTTCATGCTTGGACTTCCCCTGATCCTTGTCTTATTTCTTGATATGTTTATTCTTGTTTTACTGCACATCGATCAGCAATCCATCGTCAATAAAAGAAGGCTGATTCTGATGGAAGATCTGCCGCTTTTTATTTCCATGCTATCCACACTTCTTGAATCCGGTATTCTTCTTCCAAAAGCGCTTCAGACCTGTGGATTTGCCTTCGCAGAACAGAGCTGTCTCAGTCACGAACTGCAGCATATTCTTACTTCGATTGAGGGAGGTGTAGGTGCGGCAGATGCACTTGAATCTTTTTCACATCGTATAAATATTCCGGAAGCACAATCCGCACTTCTTCTCGCCGCACGATACGAGCGTTCCGGCGGAAGTGAAGTCCTTGGCCTTTTGCGTCTTCAATCTTCTTCCTGCTGGGCACTATGCCGGAATGCTTCGCGCAAGAAGCGCGAACGCGAAGCATTCACTATGATTCTCCCGATGATGATGGATTTTGTATCTGTGCTCCTGGTAGCTATTACTCCGGCACTCAGTACATTTCAAAAATTCTAGGAGGTATATATGAAAAGACTGAACAAACACTCATTCATTAAATCAGCCCTGGGAATGGGCACTGTAGAGGTAGTAATTATCATTGCAATACTGGTTGCGCTGGCATTGACCTTCCGAAGCGCGCTCACATCTTATGCCAAGTCTGTAATGGACTATGTTTTTGATGAAGGTAAAGTAATCGGACAAATCTAAACGTATTGCCGGGGTAATATATGAGCACAGGATCTGACCTTTCTGATTATTATGAAAATGGTCCTCTTGGACATCGATATGTGATTCATCTGAAGAGCAAGGATGAGATCTGTCTGCACGCGCTTACTCTTTTGCAGACAGACCTCGTTCCCTGTTATATGCCGGTTCATCTTTCAGAAGATGAGACACAACTTCTGATCGATCTTTCCGGATGCATCCCTTTCTCTGAGATAAAAGGGAAAGAGAAAGCATATGTAAAACGGCATTACCGTGATCTTCTTTCCTCATTTCTTTCAAGCCTTATCCGTTCACTCGACTACGCACTGGATCCATATGGAATATGTTATCTCGAGGATCAGCTTTTCTTTGACCGAAAGAGACAAAGACTCGTCTGCATATACCTTCCGCTTTCAACACGACTAAAGGGAGCGCCGCTTCTTTCGAGCATCGATGAGAACGGATTGGATGAACTCCTTCATGAACCTTACGAGAAAAAGTGGATCTCAACAAAAGCGATGGAGAAACTTTACGGATACTTTCGCAGGGACGATGAAGTCTCTTCCCTGCGCTATATTGATAAAGGCCTCTGGGAAGACTCGCGTACTCTTCCCTCCCGGCTCCGTATCTTATGTCTCCTTTGGGGAATCATCCTGTTCCTTTATGTATTCGTATCACCGTGGCTGGAAGCTTCTTACCCCGCATCCCGTCATTCGGGACTTTCGGGTATTCTTTTCTTCATTTGCACGGCTGTTCTGTTCTCCGCTCTTTTCGTCAATATTAAGAGATCTTCTAAGGACAGCAGGAAAATGACTGAAGAAAAAGTTATCCGAAGAAAGAGAAAGAATGCTCAGATGCTCTTTCCCTCTTTTGATATGTCGGAACAGAACTACGCACAATCTTTTGAACTTCATTCAGATCCTGTGCAATTGATCCGGATCGACCATCTTTCCGGGAACCATAGCAGTCATCCGCGTCTGACAATATGGACGAATGCGTGCACAGTCGGTTCAGATTCAGATTGCTGCGATCTTCCGATCGATCACCCGTCCGTGGCACTTCTTCATGCACAGTTCGGACATGATGACTATGGATTCTTTATCGAGCCGCTTCAGGAAAGCAAACCGACATTTCGAAACAGACAGAGGATCCGTCCGAATATCGTGACCTATCTTGAGGAAGGAGATATTGTCGGAATCGGAGATCTCGAATATAAGACACACTTCATCCATGATTGACAGGAAGAATCAGCTGTACGGATGGTCTTTTTTCTTCTTTTTCCACTCAGCAGCGACCGTGATACGTGCTTTTGCCCTCTTAATGGCATGACGCGCGTAAAGGCGCTGTTCTTCGGTACTTGTAACACTGTTATATCTCTCAGTGGCACGTTCCAGAGCTGATTTTGCACGCTCTTCATCGATTTCAGAAGGCCATTCGGCGGCATTGCAGACGAGAACGACCACATGCTGACCAACCTCGGCAAAACCCTCCGAAAGTGCAAAAGATTTCTTCTCTCCATCGGCCTCAAAAGTTGCGATACCCGGAGTCACTGCGATAACTAAAGGTGCATGACCGGGCATGATTCCGTACTGACCATCCAGCGTCGGGATCACGATACGCTCGACTCTTCCCTCAAAGAATACTTCGTAGGGATTAACGACCTCGAGCATCATCTTCTTTTTTACTGTCTCGTCTTTAGAAGCCATTTCTCACCTTTTACGCATCGTTTTTGTAAGATGCAAGAACATCATCCAGGTCACCCTTCATGAAGAAGTGCTGCTCCGGAATGTGATCGAGCGAACCGGAAATGATCTCTCCGAACGCCTGAACGGTCTTTTCGATCGGAACATACCGCGGTGCAAATCCCGTAGAATCCGCTGTAACAAAGAACGGCTGGGACAGATACTTCTGCACCTTTCTGGCACGGTTAACGAGCTGACGGTCCTTCTCACCAAGTTCCTCCATACCGAGGATCGCGATGATATCCTGCAGTTCCTTATAGCGCTGCAGCATCTCCTGAACCATTCTGGCTACGTGATAATGCGTACGTCCGACGACATTCTCCGTAAGGATTCGGGAAGAAGATTCGAGCGGATCAACAGCCGGATAGATACCAAGTTCAACTACGGCACGGGACAATACGATGTTCGCATCGAGGTGTCCGAAAGTCGTAGCCGGAGCAGGGTCCGTAAGGTCGTCTGCAGGTACGTAAACCGCCTGGATCGATGTGATGGATCCGTTCTTGGTAGATGTGATTCTTTCCTGAAGTTCACCAACCTCATTCGCAAGTGTCGGCTGGTAACCTACTGCAGAAGGAATTCTTCCGAGAAGAGCGGATACTTCCGAACCGGCCTGTACGAAACGGTAGATATTGTCAACGAAGAAGAGTACGTCTCTCTTCATTTCATCTCTGAAGTATTCTGCCATGGTAAGGCCCGTCAGAGGAGCTCTCATTCTTGCACCGGATGTCTCGTTCATCTGACCGAAGACCATGACGGTTTTATCGAGAACGCCGGAAGCCTTCATCTCGTTCCACAGGTCATTACCTTCACGTGAACGCTCACCGACACCGGTGAAAACGGAATAGCCGCCGTGCTCCTGCGCGATATTGCGGATCAGCTCGAGAATAAGTACGGTCTTACCTACACCGGCACCGCCGAAAAGACCGATCTTACCGCCTCTTGCAAAAGGAACAAGAAGGTCGATGACCTTAATTCCTGTTTCGAGAACAGTTTCAGATGGATACTGGTCAACAAAGGACGGCGCAGGTCTGTGGATCGGCCACATGGTATCGGACTTTACATCCCCCTGATTATCGATCGCACGTCCGAGGGCATCAAAAAGTCTTCCTGTGTTGTTCTCACCTACCGGAACCAGAACCGGAACACCGGTCGAGATTGCTTTCATCCCGCGGGCCAGACCTTCTGTCGCTTCAAAAGAAACACAGCGGGCGACTCCCTCGCCTCTCTGCTGCATGACCTCTGCGGAGACTACTCTGTCCTCCGCCTGGATCTTGACTTCGGTCTTAATGAGCGGAACCTCATGCTCCGCAAATTCGCAGTCAATAACAGGTCCGATGATCTGTATTACTTTTCCTTCTGCCATGTTCTTCTACCTCTTTATTCTACTTGACTGGCGCCGTTCACGATCTCGTTGAGTTCGTTAGTGATACGGGCCTGACGAGCACGGTTGCTCTCGATCGTCAGTTTCTTCATCATCTCGTCCGCGTTTCTATTCGCGTTATCCATCGCCTGCATACGCGCAGTCTGCTCGCATGCAAACGCTTCTACCATAGCGCCGTACATGACCGCGTTCAGTCCCGTATCGATAAGGAACGAGAACACGTCATTCGCGTTCGGGTAATAGTCCATAGTCGATCCGACTTCCAGCGCAATACCGGCATCTTCCGCACCGGATGCGAAGGAGTCTTTCAGCGACTTGGTGTCGATCGGCACGAGCCTTGTAATGACTGGCTTCATGCTGATCGCAGATTCCATCTTGGTGTAGATCAGGTACACCAGATCGAACTCACCGCTTAAGTACTTCGCGCGGATAATATTCGCTACATTTCTGGCTTCGTAATACGTAGGATCGGAGATCGGGAAAGAGAAGTCCGGGTCTACATTATATCCGTCTCTTTTCAATTTCTCGCCACCGATATGGCCGAAGACATAAAGCTTGTAATCTGTCTTTATATTCTTCTTCGCATTCTCCAGGATCTTCTTCTGGATGTGATCTTCTGCGATCTTCACGATATTGTTGTTGTAAGCTCCGGCCAGTCCCTGATCACCTGTCAGAACAAAATAGGCGATCTTCCAGGTACTGCCCGTCTTGTGTTCACGCATGGTGAGAAAAGGATTATCTACATCCTTCGCACTGTTGTGAAGCTCCATCAGGCTCTCCGCACACAGCGTAAAGAACGGACTGACTTTCTCATGCTGGATCTTGGACTTGCGCATTTTCGATGCGCTGACCAGCTGCATGGCATGAGTCATCTGGGAAATATCATTGACACTCTTGATGCGCTTTTTGATATCGTTAAGACTCTCCATGGATCTTACGCCTCACGATGCTGGTATTCCTTATGTTCCGCAACGAACATCATATGGTATTCTTCCTCAAGTTCATCTATCTTCTGCTTTGTCTCATCATCAAGAACACGGGTCTCCGTGATTTTCTTCATGATCTCAGGATGCAGGACCGAAACTCTCTGGAGGAATTCCGTCACATACGGCTTCGCATCTTCCTTATCGAGGAAGGTCAGCTTCTCATTCGTTGCAAGGTACAGCATAACGACCTGCTCATCCATCTGCATCGCAGAGAACTGCTCCTGCTTCAGGATCTCGTTCAGGATCACGCCACGCTTCAACTGCTTCTGCGTATTCGGATCCAGATCAGAACCGAACTGGGCAAAAGCCGCCATCTCACGGGCCTGCGCCAAGCTGATACGGAGAGGACCTGCTACCTTCTTCATCGCCTTTGTCTGCGCCGCACCACCGACACGGGATACGGAAAGACCTACGTTGATCGCAGGACGCTGACCGGAGAAGAAAAGCTCGGACTCCAGATAGATCTGACCATCTGTGATGGAGATAACGTTCGTCGGAATATATGCGGAAATATCTCCGCTCAGTGTCTCGATGATCGGAAGTGCCGTAATCGAGCCGCCGCCAAGTTCATCACTGAGTTTTGCAGATCTTTCCAGAAGACGGGAGTGCAGATAGAATACATCGCCCGGATAAGCTTCACGTCCCGGCGGACGGCGAAGGAGGAGCGAGATCGCACGATAAGCCTGTGCATGCTTGGACAGGTCATCATAAACGATCAGGACATCTTCGTGATTCCCGTACATGAATTCTTCGGCGATCGCACATCCTGCATATGGTGCGATGTACTGGAGAGATGCCGGCTGTGAGGCACTGGCGGCCACGATAACGGTATACTCCATCGCATTATACTGTTCCAGTGTTTTTGCCACGGAAACGATATTCGACATCTTCTGTCCGATGGCGACATAAACGCAGAGCACGTTCTTGCCGCGCTGATTGATGATCGTATCGAGCGCGATCGCAGTCTTACCTGTCTGACGGTCGCCGATGATCAGCTCACGCTGTCCGCGTCCGATCGGTGTCATGGCATCGATTGCGGTAATACCGGTCTGGAGCGGTTCGCAGATCGGAGATCTGGCAACGATATTCGGTGCCGGGGTCTCGATCGGTCTTCTGCTCGTGGTTCGGATGATGCCCTTACCATCGATCGGATTTCCGAGAGGATCGATGACACGGCCGAGCATTCCTCGTCCGACAGGAACAGATACCGTCAGGCCGGTACGATGGCACATAACGCCCTCAACCACGTCTCTGCACTCATTCAGAAGTACAACACCGACCTCATTCTTTTCGAGGTTCATCGCGATACCGTAGGAAGTCTCGGAGAACATGATCAGTTCACTGGCCATACAGTTCTCAAGACCGCTTACCTTCGCAACACCATCAGCAACAGACAGGACCTTACCGATCTGTTCTACTTCAGAAGCCTTGGCAAAATCCGTCAGGATCTTCTCTCTCTTTGCTTCCTGTTCGGCGGAATCACCTTCCCAGAGATCGTCATCATTGAAGAGCATTGCCGGACTCTCTTTGAAGTCGGCAAGAGATTCTGTAAGAGAACGGTGGATCTCGGATGCATCATCCAGATCCGCCTTTGACTCTTCGCCACGGTCTGTCTTTAAGTGTCGTCCGATACGGGACAGCTGTCCGCGGACACTGTAGTCATACTTCGTGCCCTGCGCATAAATGACATATCCTCCGATAAGAGACGTATCCGTCTCCTGCTCGATGGTATATCCCTGAATATGAAGATGCTCCGCGAAACGGCGCGCGATCAGTGCCACCTTCTCCGGCGGCATGTCGGCAGACGCGGTAACAATTTTCATGACTTCAAAAGCACTGTTATTATTCACCGGTCTTCACCTCTGACGAAGAAAGCTCTGCAAGTGCTTTTTCACGAAGGGCAGAAGCATCCAACCCCTTCTCGGAACTGCTCAGGATACGGCCTGCGATCGAGACGGCAAGATCTGCGACCTCGTCCTTCATCTCTTCCATCATGGCCTTCTTGGAACGCTTCGCGTCTTCTTCCGCACGGTCGCGGATCTCCTGCGCTTCCTTCTTCGCTGTTTCTATAATCGTCTCAGACTGTTTCTCCGCCTGCGTTCTGGCGTCGGCAATGATCTGCATTGCTTCCTCATGGGAAGCATCCAGTTTCTTTGTCGCTTCGTCCAGTTTCTCAGACGCCTGTTTCTCTTTTTCCTCCGCACCGGAGATCTCTTTGCTGACCGCTTCTTTTCTGGCCTTCATCACCTTCATAAGAGGCTTGAAGAGAGCGAACTTAAGAATAAGGAACGCTACCAGAAGATTGATGATCGTAACCAGACCGGTCACCAGATAATGCGCCATCTGGTCCGGAGACAGAAGCGAACTTGATTCCTCCGCATCCTCCGCCAGACGGACGATCGGCGCGGCTAACTTCTGCATATTCGCACAAGAGAGCAACTTGAATGCAAAATCCATGTCTTTCACCTCGATATCATTAGACCGTAAAGATCAGAAGGAGACTTACAACGAGCGAATAGATCGCAACAGACTCCATAAATACGATAGAGATCAGAAGCAGCGTCTGCAGCTTGCTGTACATTTCCGGTTGTCTTGAAGCACCTTCAAGTGCACGTCCGGCCGCATTACCGATACCAAGCGTGGTACCCAGGGCACCCAGACCGATTGCAAGACCTGCGCCCAGTCCGGCAAGTCCTTTCGCATCGATCGCTGCATCCAGTAAAACTCTAGCTAATCTTAACATCTTCTCTTCCTCCTGTTATCTGTTATGCTGCGCTCTTGGCTTCGGAATTTGCCTTTGCAGCTTCTTTTTCTGCTTTCAGTTTCTTCTTCTCTTCTTTTCTCTCTTTTGTCGCATGAGCACTCTCGACCACTTCACCTATATAGGAAATAGTCAGGTAGCTGAATACGACCGCCTGAAGGATACCATCCATCAGATCGAACCACAGGCTGAATGCACCCGGAACGATGATCGGACAGACAATACCTAAGAACTCCATCAGGATAAACGCACCGAATACGTTACCGAAAAGACGGAGCGCCAGAGAAATCGGTTTGATAAAAAAGTCGATGATCTTAAACGGGATCATGAACGGCTTCGGGTCCGTAAAGGATCTGGCAAATCCACCGAGACCGACGAAGCGGATCGACATGAAAATGACGTATACGATCGCGAACAGCGCCATGGCAAACGGGAACGCGATATTCTTTGCCGGCGGCGGAATATGGAAAATCGAGATCGTATTACAGCAGATCAGGAAGATACCGATCGTTCCGACCATCGGAATGACCTTTTCCGACTGCTGCTCATTCAGTCCGTAATCTTTGCAGACCCCGAACATGACGTTGATCAGGGACTCCATAACGGCCTGTCTCTTGGACGGGATACGTTCTTTCTTTCCACCCATCCAGCAGAAGAGAAGAATACCGACGAACATCGCGATCCATGTGACAATGATCGCGTCCGTCAGCGGAACTCTCTCTCCGGTGCCGGGAATATATCCCCGCCACTGAAGGATCGCTTCGCGGATCTCTTCTCCGATATTACCGATATGGAAGACACCCTTGAGTTCCTCTACAAATGCTTCCCAGAACTGTGACCACCAGGAAGCGGCTAATACTACCATCATGGCTTTTGTTTATTGCCTCCTTAGTTGGTTCCGAAGAGTCGGTCACCTGCATCGCCCAGACCCGGGATGATGTATGCGTGATCATTCAGTCTCTCGTCTTTAGCTGCGCAGAAGACCGGAACATCCGGATGATCATTCTGGAGTCTCTCGATTCCTTCCGGAGCAGAGATCAGGCAGACGAACTTGATGTGCTTGATGCCGCGGTCCTTCAGGAACTGGATCGCCGCAGAGGAGGATCCGCCTGTCGCCAGCATCGGATCGAGAACAATGACTTCACGATCCACGATATCCTCCGGGAGTTTGCAATAATACTCTACAGGCTTCAGAGTATTCGGATCACGGTAAAGACCAATATGTCCGACTTTTGCGCTCGGGATAATCGAGAGCATGCCGTCGACCATGCCGAGGCCTGCACGCAGGATCGGAACGAGTGCGACTTTCTTTCCGGCGAGTACTTTTGCCGTCGTCTTCGCAACAGGAGTCTCGATCTCCTTGTCGGTCAGCGGAAGATCGCGTGTTACTTCATATGCCATAAGCATGGAGATCTCGTGAACCAGTTCACGGAATTCCTTTGTAGAAGTATTCTTGTCACGAAGCATAGAGATCTTGTGCTGGATCAAAGGGTGATCAAATAAGAAAAACTGTGCCATAGGTATTCCTCCCGAAATAAATTATTTAAAAAGCTCTTTCTCTTGTTCCTTCATATCATTTACGCGGGTCTGGTGACGTCCGCCGTCAAAAGGCTCTGTCATGTACGCGTCTACAATACTGAGTGCCAGGGAACTTCCCACAACACGCGCGCCCATCGAAAGGACATTGGCGTCATTGTGCTGACGGGACATTCTCGCCATATATTCATTCGTGCAGAGTGCGCAGCGGATGCCGGGGAACTTATTGGCCACCATCGAGATACCGATACCGGTGCCGCAGATCACGATACCGCGCTCGGCCTTACCCTCCAGGATATCCTTAGCGACCTTCTGCCCGGCCAGCACATAGCTGTACGGAACATCACCGGCGGTTGCGCCGCCCTCTACTACTGTGTGACCCAGCTTACCCAGGTGCTCGACAACGATCTTGCGAAGACCGTAGCCTGCGTGATCAGAAGCAATTGAAACAACCATCTTATATTAACCCCTTTTCATTTAATATGCTTATGTGTAAACTTGCGCTCGCCGCTGGCATAGTCCGCAACGATATTTCCGTTTCCTCTGATCTTGTACTTGTAGGTGACAAGACCGTCCAGACCGACCGGGCCTCTTGCATGAAGCTTACTGGTGCTGATACCGACCTCAGCGCCGAATCCGTAGCGGAAGCCATCCGAGAAACGGGTACTGCAGTTCCAGAAAGCATTACCGGAAGCGACACTGTTCATGAACTCCTCGGCCACTTCAGCATCTGAAGTAACGATCGAATCCGTATGTCCGGAACCGTACTTATTGATATGCGCTACCGCTTCCTTAAGACCGGATACGACCTTGAGGGAGACCTTGTAGTCGAGATATTCGTGATGCCATTCTTCTACAGGGAGAACATCCGGCAGGATCGCCTTCGTCTTCTCACATCCGTGAAGCTCTACATTCTTCTCACCAAGTGCTTTTGCCAGAACCGGCAGGAAAGACTCAGCGATAGATTCATCTACCATGATCGTCTCGCAGGCATTGCAGACAGCCACATACTGTGTCTTACTGTCGACGGCGATCTTCAGCGCCATATCCGGATCCGCCTTCTCGTGGATATAAAGATGGCAGACACCATCCGCGTGACCCATGACCGGGATCGAACTGTGCTGCATGATGTACTGTACGAAAGAGTTGGATCCTCTCGGGATGATCAGGTCAATATACTGGTCCAGAAGGAGCATCTCGGAAACATCATTTCTCGTCTCCATAAGAACGATCCAGCCCTTCGGAAGTCCCGCTTCTACGGAAGCCTTCTCGATCACGTTGAAAAGAGCGCGGTTACTGTTCGATGCTTCACTTCCGCCTTTAAGGCAGCAGGCATTGCCGGACTTAAGCGCCAGAGATGCGATCTGCACCAGCGCGTCCGGACGGGATTCAAAGATAATGCCGAGCACACCGATCGGGCAGGAAACACGTGTCAGTACGAGATCATCATCGAGCTCGGTCTTCATCAGTTCACGGCCGACCGGATCCGGAAGATCTGTAAGACTCTTCAATCCCGCGACAACATCGCTCAGTTTATGCTCGTCAAATACGAGTCTCTTCTGAAGCGGCATCGGGAGATCTGTTTCCTTCGCACTCTTAAGATCTGCCTCATTGGCAGCAAAGATCGCCTCTTTATTCGCAGTAAGTGCATCCGCCACCGCCAGAAGTGCTCTGTTCTTCACTTCCGTCGGCAGGACTGCCATTGCGAAAGAGGCCTGTTTAGCTTCCATTGCGCGTGTTTCGAAATCAGTCATACCAAATACTTCCTAAATATCCAAATAATCATTTCTCTATATTATATCAGATAACGCCCCTTATGAGCGGAAAACTTCAGGGTTTTTTGTTCTTTCATTTCATCACAAAACGAAAGCAAATGAAGCCAGATAAAAAAGCTTCGAGTGCCAAAGTTTTCCACCGTTCTTTTCGACTCATAAACAAAAAACCTGTGGATAATGTGGAAAAGTCTGTGGATAACTCAAAGACAAGGATTTGCGGAAAACACCTGCTTCAAACGCTGATTTTTCGGCGGTGTATTTTTTGTCAAGGGTTTTTTGGAAAAACGCAGAAAGTTTTCATGGTATGAAAAAGCCCTTATTACAAGGGCTTTCGAGACGTTCTTTTTTCACATTTGACAATTTAGGTGTCCGCGAGCCATGGACTTTCGTCCCTTATTCTTCTCTCGGCGGAAGACGATAGTAGTTTGTTAATTGGCAGCGAATAGAACCGTTATACAGTTTTCTTCTTTTATCTGCTTTTCGAACGACGGCATTTTCGAAAGAATCATCCGGAGTGATGACAGAAAGACGGATGCCCTTCCTGCAATATCCCTTCGGATCCAGATACGTCCGGGCAATACCGGTGTAGATCTCTTTTGCTTTCTCCGGCGTCAGCAGACGGCCGCCGTACGGGGGATTACAGAGTATGAGCTGGCGCTCAAGATGTGTCCAGTTGTAAAGCTCGCGGGGAGTCATCTCGCGGTAGTCACTGACACGGAAGCGTACAAAATCCGAAACACCTGCCGCTTTGGCATTTCTCTGCGCAGTAGCGACAGCTTTCGGATCGATATCCGACCCGTAGAAATAGATATCATCCATAGGTGAGAGGTCCTGCATATCGCGGGCTTCTTTCTTCGCCTTTTCAAAAGCATTAGGACCGATATACGGAAGTTTATCCCCGAGGAACGGGCGGGTCAGGCCCGGCGCAATGTTGAGCGCCATCATGGCGGCTTCGATCACGATCGTTCCGGATCCGCAGAAAGGATCAACGAGGGCTTCTTCTCCGAAGAAACGGTACTGTGCGGCACTGACCATACCTGCTGCCAGTGTCTCCTTGATCGGGGCATCGTGCATCAGAGGACGGTAACCGCGCTTATGCAGTCCTGCACCGGTCACATCGATCATGACACGCACCTGATCCTTGACGATGCCGAACACGATCTTGCATGTGCCGAGTTTCTCATCTTCTTCGATACGCATACCTTCCGAGAGATGTCTCGAAGACTGAAGTGATTTTACAATAGCCTTCTTCGCCAGTGACTGGCATGCGGGAATACCGAACAGTTTCGAATCACGTGAGTAACCGTTCACATGGAATGCCCAGTTCTTCGGGATCCACTGTTCCCAGTGCATCGCGGCAAACCCGTCGAAGAATTCTTCAAAAGTTTCCGCCGGAAAAGAATGAACGGAAAGGAGCACGCGCTCGCCTCGTCTCATCCAGATACAGATACGTGCAACATCAGATGCCATACTGGAAGGAGTCGTATCCACAAGGATCTGCCCGTCGGAGACGGTCATCTCCTCACGTCCGTAGCCGATCTTCTCGAGGTCCTCCACACAGTAATGTTCCAGTCCGAAAAGGCATGTAATAACTACCTGCATTCTCTGTCATCCTCCAATCACAGTTTTGCCAGGATCTGCGTCCACGGCGTAAATACGATCATGGCCAGAAGTACATGTAATACGATAAGCGGAACGCCCTCGAAATACTTCGGCTGTCTTCCGAAAAGAAGTCTCCCGTGAATCGATCTGGTATATGCAATAACAATCGTAGTAAAGATCCACACGCCTACCATAAGCGCCACCCACCATGCAATTCCGGAAAGAGAAAACTCTTTGAAATGTGTGTCCAGATACCCGGAGAAGAATATCAGCGGAATCGATGTGGTGATCACGCTCAGGAGCGGTACGAAGAAGTATGTATCTACCGTCTCGGAAAGACGGAACCCCTTGATCAGTAGCGTCAGAAGGATGATCGCCAATACCGATGACATAATTACGATATGCGCAGGCATCAGAATGTACTCCGGCGCATAATAGATCGCAAGAATGCCGAAGACACTGAACAGCAGGTCATAAAGAAGAATGCAGAGACTAAGGACGATGAATCTCTTCGCCGTTCCTGCTGAGAGAGGCTGATAGATCTTCGACCGTCTCTCCGATGTATCTAAAACATAGTCCTCATCTTCTTCATCAAGATTCTTCCACCAGCAGAAAAATATCAGGATCCCCAGGACCAGCATGGCCGAACCTGCGGTATGTCCGAAGAAGCGGATCTTCCACCGGGAAAGGACCGGGACATCGATGCCGAAAAACTTAGTATTTCCAAAGAGTTCGCGGACCGTTGAAATAAAGAATCCCGCGAAAACATAGAAGGAAAAGCCGCTGCCCATCTCCTTGAGCGAGAGATGTCTGTCCTCTTTATAGTAATCGAACATCGGCATACAGAGGAACAGGAACGTAGATGCCGGAAGAAGGTAGAATACGTCGCTGGAAAAGCACTGTGGCAGATACGGAGTCAGAAGAAAAACTCCCTCTCCGATCAGAGCCGCGAGCGAAAGGAAGATCCCCCACGCGATACGCCTGTTCGAAACATGGGAGAACACGACGTGATTGATCAGGCAGAACAGCACGATTTGGACAAATGCGCTGCAGAACACCGGCACTGTCGAAGTCGTAAAGATCAGCAACAGTGCGAAGGAAAGGAGGATACGGTATTGTTTTAGTGTAATGCTCTTCGTCGCGTCCATATCAACCCACCCAGTTCAAGTATTCTCGGATAAACTTATATGCCTGATTGACTGTAGTCAGAAGTGCTGCACTTCTGCTTCTGTCATCGGGAAGACCCTCGATATATGTACGGATCTCACTCATCGGAATGCCATCGACACTATCCGAAAGGACATTCGTACCGTCGCCGGATACCACACCGTCTTCCCCGCCGATAACATCGACCTGGGAAGGTGCTTTTGTAGGAGAAACCGTCGGCACTTCATCGTATGCCGCCGGCTGGGTAGTATCGGGAGAAGGTGCCTGTGTAGTCGCTTCCGGTTCTTTTGTATCACTGCCCTTCGTATCATCGTCTTTCTTATCCGAAGCACGATCACGGATAAACATATCCTTGGTATAAGAAGATCTGGAATAATCGATGCAGATATTTACAAGTTTAACGAACATGGAGATATCGATGGTCACACCGTCGATGATCTCCGTCTTTCCATCCGACTTCATCGCAAGTTTTACAGGATCCTGCACCAGGACCAGATGATTCTGAAGACGGTACGCCTGCTCCGCCCAGATGTTGCCGCTGACCTTATAGTCCCCACTGATCGAGTCTTCTGAACGTGTTTTATGGGTCACTTCGTTCTCGGCATCCCAGGTCACACTCACGATACGTCCACCCCGGACCTCGATCTCGCAATAATCGATATATCCGTCCTTGGACACCTTATCACTCTGATAGTAGAACACACCATCATGAAGTCCGAGAAGCGGATCATAATCAACCTGATACGGAACATCTACCGGAAGATCCTGCCGGATAGCTACCGGAATACGTGCGCCTGTGAGCTGTTCACGGAGAAGCGCCATCTCATCCTCGCTGTAACGCGGGCCGTCCTCATCCTCTTCAACAACACGGATATTAAGAAGGTTCTCACCACTATCGCTGATACTGATCTGCGAGTGAACCATTCCTGATGCAGTCTGTGTCTCGACATCAACGATATATCCCAGAAGACGTCCCGCCTCATCGTAGGCACTGTAAACTGCTTTGACGTCTTTATGATTCTTCAGCACATCTGTTTTCAGCGCGCGGTACTCGGTCCCCAGAAGGAGCGAACCGTATTCTTCACGGTATTCTTCCTGCTCACGCGAACGGTTTACCCTGCGGTTATACCACAGGCAGGAAAGAAGAAATGTCATACTCAGTACCACACACACGACCGCGCGAAGAGTTAATCCCCTGAAAAAAGACTTTGTCATTCCTCCACCTCCCGGAACCAGCTTGCCTTCGAGAATACTCTCGGGCGCAGATACCGATTAAAGATCGGAGTAGTCATATTCATCATAAGTACCGGGAAAACCATGGCATAGCTGCTGTTCCCGAAGCGATATAAAAGCATGGTAAGAAGTCCGGCCCCGAATCCGAAGATGATCCTTCCTCTCGGATCCATCGGAGTGGTCGTACAGTCATTCAGCGCAAAGATACCGATCAGAAGAATTCCTCCTACCGCAAGCCACGAGAAGAACTGATGGAAATTCAGGCGGTCCCAGTAGAAAGGTACATATCCGAATACGATCGTAAGAAAATAGGCAAGAGGTGCTTCCGGACGGAAGAGTTTTCTCTCCAGAAGGATCAGAAGTCCCAGAAGAATCAGGACGATCGACGTCACGCCGGCCATGCCGACGATCCTTCCGGAGAAAATATCCACGAATCTCGCAGATGCCGCAGGAACAGCAGCAATCGTCTTCGGTTTTCCCGTCCACAGCGTCGACAGGTCCCATAGTCCCGCGAAAGGCTTCTCGGATGCGACCATCTGTACCGGACATGCAAACTCCAGAAAAGCTCGTGCCGCAAGTGCCGGATTAAAGACATTGGATCCGGCGCCGCCGAAAGCCTGCTTGACCAGGACCGATCCGAAAAGTGCCGCCATCGCAATTGCCCACAGGGAGGTGGACGACGGAACCATCAGGACCAGAAGCAGTCCGGACACCAGCGAGCTGTAATCCACATGGAAAGGAAGCTCAGGATAGAGTTTCTCGGAAATCAGATAATCACTCATGAAGAAGCAGAACATCGAAACGGCTGCCAGGATCAGGATACGGATCCCGTAATAGAAGACCGCTCCGAGGAATGCCGGCAGCAGGGCCACCAGCACATAGAGATATCTTTCGGCCGCGGGCTGGTCAGCGTGAATATGGGGAGCGAGCTGTTTTCTTTTCATCGTGACGCGCTCCTCCTTGCCCTATGGGCCGCTTTTGCTATATTCGTGGACAATTCGATCCCCGAAGGGCATACGTACGAACATGCACCGCATGCGATGCACTGCTCTACCGATTCAGACTTGACCTGTTCAGTCTGTCCGAGTTCGATCAGACGGTTCAGAAGATAGGGCGAAAGGCCGACCGGACATGCACCGACGCAGGCACCGCAGTGAATGCAGTTGAGGCGCGGCGGTTCAAACTTCCGGATGATCGTTATTGCTGTCGTCGTCTTCGTGATCGGCACTTTCAGGTTATTGATTGCCACACCGGTCATCGCTCCACCCCAGGCAATACGCTGGGCCGAATGTGCACCGGGAACTCTTTCCAGGATCTCCTCCACACTGGTACCGATCGGTACCAGAACATTGTGGCCGGTGATCGTATCTCCCGAGATCGTCACGATGCGTGATGTCAGGGGCTGATTCTTCTCGACCATTTCGGAGAACGCAAAGCATGTGGACGCATTGAAAAGCACTGCCTTTACGACTTCTTCCGGTTCTTTTCCCAGAGGGAGTTCAACTCCGTAGAGTGCCTTGATCAGCAGCTGCTGACAACCCTGCGGGAAACGGGTCTTAAAAAGCTTGATCTCGATACGGCGGTCCATATAGCGCTCTTTGGCATTATCGACCGCTTTCTGCAGTGCTTCGATCTCATCGGTCCAGGTATCTTCAATACAGAAAACGACTTTCTTTACGCGGCACACACCGCTCAGAGCCATCGCTCCCTGAAGGACCTTGGATGCATTTACGCGGATATGGTGAAGGTCACAGGAAAGAAACGGCTCACTCTGCGTGCAGTTGACCAGAAGCGTATCGACGCCGAGCTTCTCCGCACGCATGCACTTAGTATATGTGGAGACTCCTTCACCGCCCATACCGCAGATACCGGACTGCCACAGAAGTTTGGACAGTTCAGTCAGAGAGAGTCTGGAAATCTCTTTTCTCGGCTGGATCTTGGAAGATACGCGGCGGCGCAGATCGTTTTTGATCGTGACAGCCTTGCAGTTGACCTTGTTCGGCAAACGGATCGAGTCGATCTTAGTGACAGTTCCGGAGATACTTGCATGCACCGGTACACCGTTCATATCGGACGGAACACCGATCAGATCGCCCATCGCGACTTCATCCCCGACAGAAACAACAGGATCACATGCTGTCCCGGTGTGCTGCTTCATCGGGATCGTTACTTCCCTCGGCGAGCATACCTCAAGAAGGGCCTCGCGCATAAACTTACGTTGATGCACGAAGTCCAGTCCGTCTTTCGGCATGAATCCTGTTTTGAAAGAAAGTTTCTTCATGTGCACACCTTTCGCACAAGAAGGCTGTTAGTCGATGTAGTCTTTCAGCTTCTTACTGCGGCTGGGATGACGAAGTTTACGGAGCGCCTTGGCTTCGATCTGACGAATACGCTCACGTGTTACGTTAAACTCTTTACCAACTTCCTCGAGCGTGCGCTGACGGCCATCGTCAAGGCCGAAACGGAGACGGAGAACTTTCTCTTCTCTCGCGGTCAGACCCTTCATGGCATCCAGCAGCTGTTCTTTCAAGAGAGTATAAGCAACCTGATCCGCAGGAGACATAGCATCGTCATCCGGGATAAAGTCACCGAGGTGGCTGTCCTCTTCCTCACCGATCGGCTTTTCCAGAGATACCGGCTCCTGGGAGATCTTCTGGATCTCACGGACCTTCTCAACAGAAAGGTTCATGCGCTCGGCAATCTCTTCTACGGTAGGCTCACGACCGAGTTCCTGGATCAGCGAGCGCTGCTCACGTACCAGACGGTTGATGGTCTCAACCATGTGTACCGGAATACGGATCGTTCTTGCCTGATCGGCGATAGCACGTGTGATCGCCTGACGGATCCACCATGTCGCATATGTACTGAACTTAAATCCCTTAGAGTGGTCAAACTTGTCGACCGCCTTGATAAGACCGAGGTTACCTTCCTGGATCAGGTCAAGGAACTGCATGCCACGACCGAGATAACGCTTCGCGATGGAAACAACCAGTCGGAGGTTCGCTTCGATCAGCTGGGACTTCGCTTCTTCATCGCCCTCGAGCATTCTCTGGGCGAGTTCCTGCTCCTGCTCTGCAGTCAGAAGCGGGACTTTACCGATTTCTTTAAGGTACATGCGGACCGGATCGTCCATGCCCGCACCATCTGTTGCACTTGCATCGAGATTGAGATCTCTGATCGCTTCATCCTCAACGCTCGTCTCTGCAACTATTGCGATTCCTTTCGCTTCAAGCTCATCGAAGAGCTTATCCACCATATCCGGATCGCCGTCTTGTTCTTCAATAATGTTCATCACATCGAGTGATGAAATACTGTTGTTGCTGGCATTGGCCAGGTTTTCCAGTTTCTGCAGGATCGTTGAAAAATCACTTGCCATTCGTTATGCAATCCTCCTTGCATGTTACAGATTTTAAGACTATACGTCTTTACTGTGCTGTACTCGTTCCTTCAGTAGTGCTCTCTGCCGCTGCGCTTTCCGACTCCACTGGTTCCGGAGCATCGAACTCGACCTGGTCAACACCGGCCCCGTCCTTAGATCCCTTAATCGTAAATTTTCCATTCGGAGCGTATACGGTAAGAACTACACCCTTGTAGTAACGAGCTTCATCAACGGCATAGCCGTATTCTTCGCCACGGATCTCGCAGAAGGCATTAAAGGCATTAACGACCTGTTCCTTCTCTACATCCTTGGAAGACACAAGCGCCAGTTTGTTATTTCCCTGGCCCCAGATCTTATAACCTGTAGAATATCCGTCTTCATCTGCTGTATCAACCGAAAGATTCGATCTTTCAAAGCAGACGGCAATATTATCCGAAATATTAGAACCGTGATTATGACGGATCACGCTGAGCGGGATCGAAATACCCAGGATCAGCAGGATCGAAGCCGCAGTAATGATCACAACATTACGCTTTACTTTTGCCGGAGCCTTGATATCATCCGGAGAGATCTCGAAAAGCTTCTCGACCTTCGCATCTTTATTTACTGCCTTGTCGACCTTGACAGCCTTCTCAACAATATCTTCAAATACCGGTGTCGCGACATGACGCTGTACCTTAGTATCACGCTTCGGCTGCGGGAGATTCGGGAATTCTACTCCATCCGGATTGTTAAAGATCTCGATTGCTTCCGCACTCGGGAATACGCAATCGCAAAATAAACATTCACATAATTCGTCTCTGCTGTCCACTACAAGAAGTGAACCGCAATTCTTACAAATACCTTGTTCTGTAGCCATTCGTCTCTTTTTTCCTTTACATGATCACCTACAAAAGGGTATAATCCCACATATAGGCAAAGTACATTATATACATATTATGGTGGAAGTGCAAATAAAAATTGCACAATTTTAGCACCCCTTCTTCCTGACGGATTCGGAAGATTGTAAAGGAGTTTCCTCTTGACTGATACGACCGGCGGGCAAAGCCTTAAAATACACGAGAAATACATGCGTTCCGCGCTTTCCGAAGCTCAAAAAGCATACGCTCTCGGCGAGTCGCCGATCGGCTGTGTCATTGTAAAAGACGGCCGCATCATCGCACGCGCCCACAATCTCCGTCAGACAAAACAGGATGCGACGCTTCATGCAGAGATGGTCTGCATCTCCAAGGCGTGCAGGAAACTGTCTGCCTGGCACCTCTTCGACTGCGACCTCTATGTCACACTCGAGCCCTGCTATATGTGTGCGGGAGCGATTATCCAGTCGCATATCCGTCACGTCTATTTCGGCGCATCCGACCCCAAGGGCGGCGCCGTATGTTCCTGCAGCAAGATCTTTGATCTTCCGCACAATCACCACGTAGAGTCTACCGGCGGAATCCTGGGAGACGAGTGTTCCCGGCTCCTTAAAGAGTTCTTCCGCGAGCTCAGAACTCAAAAGAAAGACCGTCACGAATAAGCCAGATGATCTTCTCTTTCACCTTTTTTCCCGTTGCTGCCGTGATCGCCTGCGCATACATATCCAGCTGCACCTGATATCTGTGCTTCAATTCGGCCTTCTTCTCTTCATCCGTACCGGAAAGACGGTCAGATTTGTAGTCGATCAGCACGGCATCTCCGTCACTGTCGACAAACCAGCAGTCGATCATACCCTGAACCAGAGAGAAATCGTCATTCTCATTCGGCCAGGCAAGTGCGAACGGGATTTCTCTGTATGGCCCGTTCTCCGGACGCGACTCAGCGTCACGCATTCTTAAAACGAAGTCTGACATAAGGAACGCCTGCATGTTCTTCTTAAACGGCATGAGGATCTCCTCCTGATCTTTCGTGATCATGCCATGTTCCGTAAGTGAAACAACGACCTGATCCCAGTCGGGCTCCCCGCCCTCGGAAAGAAGTCCGGTAAAATCGATATACTGCCAGGCGCTGTGCAGAAGCGTACCGAGCTGGGAGGCCGTGTAGCCCTTATCTTTCCACTTCTGGTCCGACTCTTTTACACGCATATTTACGGCATGGAAATTGACCTTCTCCTCTTCATCCGGTTCGGCTTCTTCAGATAAAAGTCTCTTCATCTCACTTACCGTCGTCTTGGACGGAAGCAGATCCGGCTTGGCCCAGTCATGGACATCTTTCTCCAGAAGAGCAAGATATTTCTTACGATCTTCGCTCATCTCCGGGCATACATCCCGTTTTCTGGCCTCAGAATAGTATTCCACCACCGGACGTTCTTTCTCGATATAGAATTTGCTGATGCATCCGATGGCATCAGAGATCAGGGCGATCTCAGAGCTTTCCGGATCACGTTCATTTTTCGTGAAATCCAGATCGCCGAAATAGACCGGTTCTCTAGATACAATGGCCTTCTGAAGCGGATATCCCGGAATGCGGATCTGACCTGCCATAAACCTTGTCAGATGGGTCCTAAGTTTGTACATCGCCGCAACGGACAGTTTCTCCTCAGGTTCTGAAGCTGAAGAGATCACAGCATCACACGACTTGATCACATCATCCGCTGAACGTGAAATCAGGGAGATCACGAACACTTTCTTCTCGGCACGCGTCAGAGCTACATACAAAAGCCTTATCTTCTCCGCTTCGGATTCACGCTTCTCTTCCTGCGAAAGGATATAGTAGTCATGCGGCTCGTAAACAACGCCTTCTTTCTCAGCGAAGCGTCTCGCCGCAATATCTCCTCTCTCACTCAGGATCAGACCGGCATCTCCGGACTTCTGCTCACTCTGAATCCCGCAGAGGAATACATACGGGAATTCCAGGCCCTTACTCTTATGGATCGTCATGCATCTTACGACATTCTCCAGCGGTTCGGAAAGATCGATCTCCGTATTCTTATCCTTCCCCTGATCAAGTTCATCAATGTAGCCGACAAAAGCACGCAGACCGGCTCTTCTTCCCATATCGAACCGTGTCGCCCATGTAACGAGCGTCATCAGTGCATAATATCTCGCATCACCATCCTTCTGCGTTCTTACGAAGGACGGGTAATCCGTCGCAGCATAAACATGCTCGAGCCACTTCGTCACAGTCATCTGCATCGAGAGCGTGCGCAGATCATTGATAAACGTCAGAAGATCCGATACTCTCTTTGCCAGTTCCGACTGCTCTTCTTCGGCAAAGCGGATAACCTTCTCACAGAACAGAAGATCGCGGTATTCGCCGGTATCCGAGAACAGGTAGATCTTCATCAGATCCTCATCCGTAAACCCGGCCTGCCGGATCTTCGACTTCATGATACCCGCCAGAGGAATATCCTGAAGAGTATTATCGGTAAGTCTTGCCAGGTCCAGCATGATGCGCAGATCCGGATGATTCAGGATATTTCCGAGGTTCGGTCCCTGTGCCGGGATACCCGACCTCATCAGAATATCGCAGGCCGCCATGGCCCCACGGTTTGATGTCGTAAGAACTACGCACTGGTCATAAGAGAAGCCCTCCAGTTTCTGAAGTTCAAATATCTTCTGAGCAATAATCAGTGTCTCCTTCTGAACCTTCTTTGCCTCTTTCATATCGACGATCGCATCCATATCGTCCTGCTCTTCCGTATCCGGATTCTCTTCGGAATCTTCCGCAAGGATCAATGTAACATCTGCACCGGAAGTCTGCGTATAGGCCTCATCCGGAAGACCCGGATGCAGAGCATGCGAAGAATCATACTCGATATCTGCATACTCTTCGCTCATTATGCCCGAGAAAATGCGATTAACCGAAGAAAGGATACCAGGTACACTTCGGAAGTTGTTATTCAGAGTAAACAGCGTACCCTCCTGTCCGTCGCGATAGCGGTCACAACGGTCGAGGAACATCTTCGGCTTCGCATGACGGAAACGGTAGATGCTCTGCTTTACATCACCGACGAAGAAAACATTATCCTTAGCAAAACTCTGTACAATGGCATCCTGAACACCACTGTTGTCCTGATACTCATCAATATAGATCTCACTGAAGAGATCTCTGAAATATCCGGACACTTCCGGGTTGGCAAGAAGAGAAAGTGCTACCTGCTCCTGGTCCGGAAAATCCATGCCATGCTCAAGTTTTTTCTTCTTCTGATAGATCCTCTCCGCAGCGAACACAAACTCGAAGTATCTCTCATACATCGGGTACATATCCGTAAGTTCAAAGGTGATCTCCGAAAGAGTTTTCCCGAAGAAATAGCGTGTCTCATCCTTCATCGATGTAGCAAGTGCTTCCGTCTTCTTAGCAAAGGCAAGGATATATGCCAGTTCATAGAAATCTCCGGAAAGACCGTCAAACTCTACGAGTTCTGGTTCAGGATTTCTCATCGTATACGTCGGAGGCCTATCCGAAGGCCTCTTCTTTCGGATATCACAGATCTCATCCCATGTGATATCCGGATCTTCGAGCACGCGCCGGGCATTCTCCTCAAGGAATGTACACCACTCGAGGAAAGCCTGCTGTCTTTCTTCATTCCCCTTCTTCAGGAAGGTAACGCCAGGGATCATACTACGGAGGACCGGAATAACAGGAAGTCTTTTCCTGATCGCCTCTCTCGTGATCTTCATGATCCTCTCATATGTCTTCGAGGAAGTAAAATCAACACTTTCTGTTTTTTTCTTCTGAAGGGCATCTTTGACCCAGTTTAAATAATCCGGAAGGCTTCGGAGATAACCGAGTTTATTCTCCATATCTTCTTTGAGGTTCGTATCGTCACGGCCACTTCCAAAAGCCGATACCATCGTCAGGAAGGAGCGTGCCCACTCACCATATGTCAGATCATCGGAGATCAGGCCGCCCAGAAGGTGCTCCTCATCCGAAAGAGGCATGATCTCATTCTTCAGATCCGGATCTTCCTCAATCTTCTGCGCAAGTGAATATGCTTCAGAGAAGACCTCACTAAAGGATTCCTGAAGAAGTTTCTTCGCATGAACTTCATCAAGGATCATACTCTTCGGTTCAAGAAGGAGCTTACCGCTTTCATCTCTGCTCTGCGCGGAGAAATTGCTGATTACCCTTGAGCAGAAAGCGTCAATCGTAGAGATATAAGCCGAAGGAAGAGCGGCGATCTGTTCACTTAAGTATTTTCTGGTTTTCACATCCGTTGTCTTGAACAGTTCCTCACGGAGACGCTTCTCAAGTTTCGCACTCATATTGGCAGCCGCCGCATTGGTAAAAGTCATAACAAGAACTTTATCCACAGAGAGATGACCGTCGAGGATCCTCTTGACGATTCTCTCGGTCATGACAGTGGTCTTACCGGAACCTGCTGCCGCGCTGACCAGAATATTACCGCAAGGTGCATCAACGATTAATTTCTGTTCCGAACTTAATCCCATAGTCACTCCTCCTTTCTCTTAATGTTCGCGAAGAACAGATCCGCACTCTTGAGGTCTTTGCCTTCCTCATTCTGGATCGGTGTCATCGTCGGCAGAAAGTTGTATTCCGGCGAATCCGTGTTTCCGCTGCAGATCTGGTTATACTCACAATCTGTACACTTCATCAGGGGCTTCTTCTTGAGTTTTGCCGGCTTCGCATCAAAATGTCCGCTATATAGGCTCTCGCACTTTTCTTTCACCTTAGCCAGTGCAAATTCACCCATCTTCTTCATATCTTCCGGATCTGCGGAAAGCGCATATCCAGACGGACCGAATGTATCGGAAACAGCTTTCGCATGATCCTTCGCAACAACGTCCGGATCAAGGGTCTCATCCATACCCTTGCCTCTCGACTTTACTCTTGTGACATGAATATATGAGACCCCGTCCGGCTCCATCTCCGGATGCTGCGAAGAATACACATGAAGATAAGCGGGAAGCTGAACACTTGCGCCAGCATAAAGCATATCAAATTCAATCTTCTTGGTTCCCGTCTTATAGTCGAGAATACTGAACCGGTTCTCTTCCTTATTGACATCGACACGGTCGATCGTTCCGGTAAAGGTCACCACTCTTCCGTCTGAAAGCGGAAGATCATAACCCGGAATATCATCAGCTCCAAACTTCCACTCAAAGAGAGACGGCATAGACATCTCCGGATCAAGCTTACTGAAGATCATATTCAGAGTCTCTGTGGTTCCGGAAAGAAGTTTCGTATCTGCCTCCATCTTCAGCGCCGGATCATCACAGTACGCATAACGTTCCTGTTCCTGTGCTTCGTGAAGGATATTCCGGCTCCAGGCAAGCTTATCCTTCGCCCTGTATTTCTCAAGAACCGAAGGTTTCTCTTCATCAGATGCCGCATTATATGCATCCCTGAACTCAGTCATGGCTTTCTCCATCACAGTATGCGCAAGAGAACCCATTTCCGTTGCCTGCACTTTCTGGATCTGCCGCTCATCGATCTTCAGGACCTTCTCACAGAAATAGTGATACGGACAGTAAAGATAACTCTCTACTGAAGAAACACTCATCAGGAGCTTATTGTGATATCTCTGATCCATCAGCTCCTTGGGAATCGTAAGTGTCGTATCCGATTTCTCCCCGAAGGACAGATCCGAAGCGGAAAAATACGTCTTCCATACATATACAGCCTCGTCGTATTCCGCCTCAGATACAGGAACCGCCCCGGAAATCACATCACGCAGATAATCCTCCATCTTATCCCGGAGAAGGACACGCGGATCCTTCATCGACAGATGCTGAAGGACCTCCGATGTGACCTTCGGATAGGACTCCTTAAGGAAAAGCACTACCGATGACGGTTCGACGGAATTCTGAAGAGTAAAGATCAGTCTTTCCGTCGGAGCATCAAGAAGTGCATATGCCGTAAAGAAATCCGAATAGGCCTGATCCTTCGCATGGTTCGGGAACTCGATCGACAATTTACCGGAAATGAGTTCTCTCTCCCTGTTCTTCAGGTAACCTTCCGAAGGAGAAGAGAACGGGAAATTCTTACGCTCGGAACCGACGATAAACATCATCCCGCAGGACCTTCTATAGGCATTTGAAGGTTTAGTGATCGTAACCTGATCCACATAAGAAGGGATCGCTGCCAGAGTCTTGGACTCGAGAGCAGAAAGAAGCGCATCCCTGAAGTTGGCAAGCGAAATCGGGAAATCACCGAGTTCCTGTGCCATAGAGGCAAGAATATCATCTGCATAATTATAGGACAGCGCCAGTGCCAGCGCAGCCTGCTGGTTTCCGGCCTTCTGCCACTCGTCAACGAGATACTCGACGTGCTGTCTCATGCCGCAGACCATATCATGAAGAGCGACCGCGCGATCCTTACAGGTTTTGGCTTTCTCAAGCACAGCGAGTTCTTCCGCTGTCTTCTTCAGGATCGGCAGGATCACATTCACGACCTGCTTCTCGGGAACTTTACAAACGTAAGTATCACAAGAGAGCATCTTTTTCTTATTCTTGATTCCGTGCACCAGACAGAAGTTCTCGAAGCGCTGGACAGTGTCATAATCCACAGGAACAAATCCGGATTTCAGATAAGAAATCACTGATGAAAGATCCCAGCGGAAAGCAGACATATCGAGGATCGAAGTCAGATACTGCATCCAGACAGTCCCCATCAGAGGCTGCTCGGAATCCACAAAAACATCCAGTCCATATCTGGCAAATGCGGCATGAAGACTGGTACTGTACTTCTCGAGATCACACATGACAACGGTAATGTCGCGGTAACGCATGCCGCCGAACTGTACCGCTTCCTTGATTCTGGCCGCAACATATTCCAGTTCGTCAGAGATCTGATGAAATACCTTGATCTCACAGGGAAGATCCAGGTCTGTCCTCTTCTCACAGGAGCGGGAGGCATAATCGGAAGAAAGGATCGCAAGTCCTTCTGCACGGTCTTTGACAGGACCAATCTTCTCGGCAGATTCAGGAGTAAAATCCTGAAGAAACTTACGGATCGTCATCTCACCGAAGTGGCAGATGTCCTCCCCCATCCCCTCTTCTTTATCCGAACCCGCCACACCGGTCAGAGTGACAGAAGAGGCTACAGCTGCGAGATTTGTAACGATGTTATATTCTTCCGGGGTAAAGGCTCTGGTCTCTCCGAAGCCCAAGATCCAGCAGGATGCATCACGCAGGAAAGCCAGTCTCTTCAGCGGCCACTTGTGAGTCTCGGGGGTATCCTCACGGAAGAGTCGGAGCACCTCATCAAGGCGCTTCATGGAATCACGTTCCGGAGCAAATCCCATCTGCTCACGGAGTTCATCCATCTTCGAAAGAAGGTGTCCGAAATCCCGGATCTTCCCGGCAGTCAGCGGGCTCTCGGAGGAAAGATCCATCTCCTCGAGCATCGTACCGGAGATACCATAGCGGTAAAAATCGCCGAGGACTTCATCAAGATCGGATACGAATCCGACTCTCTCGGCAAAGCATCCAAGCACGGGGAATTCTTCTTTATTTTCGGAAAGGATCCTGTGGATAAGGACTGTTCTGGCGGCGGGACTCATGGACTTACCGCCCATACCGCCGACCTCGCTCAAGACACGGAAAGCAAATCTGGAAAAACTGACGACATCGATCATCATGAAGGCCGCATCACTCTTGCCGCCCTTCTTCTCCTGAAGGATCTCAATGTAGCGGCGTTCGACCTCCGCCTTCATTCTCTCGGGGACAATAATATAGCCGCGCCGGGTCGGCCATCTCACGGCCTCATCACATATCCGGGAAAGACATGTATCGATCAGCGAGACGGGATGTTCGCCGTAAAGCAAATGAAGCGCCATGATATCTACCTCCTTTTGAAATTAGAGGGTATCCAGATTCTGTCCGTTCGCTGCTTTCATAGTCGTACCGGCCTTCTCGAGCTGATCCTCGATGGCCTTCTGTTCCTGAGGGCGCTTGACCTTCAGGGTCGTGGTCTTCACCATCTCGGTCTCCGAGAAGACGAAATAGTGGATCGCCTTGTACGACGGCATCTGATGATTAACTTCCTTCATCTTCGCACTCAGATACTCACGTACCGCATTATCACCTGCGGTGGTATCCGGGATCGGAAGATTCTCACCGATCACCTTACGATCGATAAGGATCTTAGCGCAGATATCTACTGCGTCTTTATCATCCTTACATCCCCAGACGAAAGTCTCCTTCACGCCCGGGATATTATTCAGAAGGGTCTCCATCTCTTCAGGGAACGCCTTCTTGCCGTTGGTAAGAACGATCATCGATTTCACACGTCCGGTGATGTGCAGGCATCCCTTCTTATCGAGGTAACCCATATCTCCCGTGTGGAACCATCCATCCTCTTCGAGCACTTCTGCCGTAGCTTCCGGATTCTCATAGTAACCCTGCATGACACAGTCACTCCTAGATAATATCTCACCAACTGTCCCAATTTTCGGACTGTCTGTATCGATCTTTACTTCAACGCCCGTCAGCGGACGTCCGACACTTCCGTAAACGTTATACTTCGAAGTCGTAACCGCGATAACCGGAGATGTTTCGGTCAGGCCGTAACCCATCAGGAACTCAAATCCCCAGTTATTAAAGTCTTCGATATAATTCTTCGCGATACCGGCGCCGCCGATAACGATGAGGCGCAGGTGTCCGCCGAGTTTCTTGATGATCGATGAGAAGAATACACGGCGCAGGTCGATCTTGAATTTTCTCAGGAAATTCGATACCGGGATCATGACATCGATCAGACCGCCTTTACCTGATTCCTCGATACCGGTCTTGATCTTGCCGTGGATATTCTCGAAAAGGAGCGGTACGGAAATACATGCTTCCACATGCCACTCGTTCAGGTTCTTCACGATATAGCGCAGGCCGTCAGAGAAGCAGATGCAGCATCCTCTGGCCAGCATGAAATACTCACAGGTATTCTCGAAAGTATGGTGCAGAGGCAGAATGGAGAAAATACGCTCTCCCACATTCAGAGTCAGGATCGTCGAGATCGCATATACATTCGTCATGATGTTCTTGTGAGAAAGCATGACGCCCTTACTCATTGCCGTAGTACCGGATGTAAAAAGGATGATCCTTGTCTCTTCCGGATTGATCTCTACTGTTCTCATGAAGTTACCGCCTGCTTCAACGGCCTTCTTACCTTCCGCGATCCAGTCCTGGATATCGACGAAGCGGTCATCGTCCTTCGGGAACTCGAGATTCGCTGCGATATACTCGGTACACATGCAGATGTACTTCTGCACCTTCACGCCGCTCTCTTCTGCATTCTTCGCGATATTCATGATCATCTCATGATGTTTCTGGTGATAGAAAAGCACTTCTACCTTACCGCGGACCAGAAGACTGATCAGCTCCTGTTCCGGCAGCAGACGGTCAAGCGGAAGTCCTACAGATCCGCTGCTTAAGATCGCGGAATAAGAGACCATCCATTCATATGCGTTCTCACCGACGACACCGAGGTGCTTGCCTGCAAATCCGTGAATATTGATAGCTTCAACCAGATACTCGATATCCGATGCAAAATCGTTGTATGTTTTATGGATCTCCGCCTCATTCGGTTTCCTTCTGAAAATGAAGGAATCACGGGAAGAAAACTTCTCTTTGGATCCTAAGATCAGGTCGCGCATCGTCTCATAACGAACGCCCTCATGCAGTGGTTTTCCGACTATGCTCGACATAAGTCCTCCGTAGCGGCAAAAAGTTCATGCGGAGCGCTGAGAAGCAACTGTCCGCATTTATTGATGATACCACTTTATCTTTCTCTCGTCTATCGTTTCAGGAAAAATATTTTGAAGATCAAAGCATTTTCTTCCGTATGCGCTATCTGCACTTCTATCAGTGCTTTTCGGGCATGAATATAGGCATAATATATATAGATTCTTTGATTGACAATCTACTTAATGTAGTCTAGCATATCAAACGAGAAGAGAATGGTATTATGAGGAGACGATCATGTCTAAGGAAAACGGCTCTGCCGCCCCGACGCATTCCGTCGAGGATCTGAATAAGAAATATCCTACGCCGCGCGGATTTACCGGTTTTTTCTGGTATCACGTGGCAATGAGGATCACTCATATTCTCGTTAAGCTCCGTCCGGGCGAGAAAGAGAATATCCCGTCCGAGAAACCCTATGTTATCTGTTCCAATCACCAGACCTATGCCGACGGTATGTGGATCATGAGCATGCTGCCGAGGAAGCACAGAAAGGTCTTCTGTGCACTCGCCGCTTCGGATCTCGAGACGAATTACGGCCGTCTGGGACGTGTCATGATGCACGTTGGACGTGGTATCGCCGTCGACCGTTTCGGTAACCCGGTCAGAGGCCTGATCAAGGCGAAGAAGGAAGTCGAGAACGGCAACATCATTCTGGTCCATCCGGAAGGAACAAGATCTTCCGACGGACATCTGGGTGAGTTCAAGGACGGCGCCGCATACATTGCCGTGAAGGCAGGCGTAGCTCTTCTCCCCGTTTACATCGAGGGCGGTTACCAGGTATGGTCCCGTCACATGAAGAGACCCCAGACCTGGGATAAAGTAAATCACAGAAGAAAGAGGATCACCATCCACTTCGGCAAGCCGGTGCATCCTTCCGATTTCGATAACGATGCACATAAGATGACCGATGCGATCCACACCTGGATGAAAGAGATGGAGAGCAAGGACGTAAACCTGAAATAAAAACCGGCTCCGGTTCCGGAGCCTTTCTTTTTGCCTTCTTTTCCCAAAGCACTATTCCGTAAAGAATGCCATCTGGATCGCCTGCGGAATGATCTCAAAGCGGACTTTGTGGCCGAAGAAATCTTCGCCGTCGTAGTTCCCTTCCATCTGCATATTACTGTTCAGCGATGTGAAGATCCCGCTGGTCGAGCGGTAGAAAGAAAAGCCCTTCAGTCCGACGTGTTTTCCCTTCTTATACTTCATCAGCTGGGAGAATGCCTTAAGCCGCGACTTCTTCTCGACTACACAGACATCGAGCACACCATCGTCGATACTCGCCTGCGGAGCCGGACAGAAACCACTGCCGTAGTAGCGTCCGTTGCAGATGCTGACCAGAGAATAATCGACATTCTTCATCTCGATCATCTCACCGTTTTCCAGTTCGATGGAATAATCCATGGAGAATCTCCAGCCGTTCTTCAGGCACGAGATCGCAGCGAAGGTATACGCGTTATTTCGGATAAACATGCTCTTCGGATGCTTCGCAACCATCCGCTTCGCCTTGGACTGCACGAGCGTGTCGAGCCCCATCGAGGCGACATTCAGGCTGTACCGGCTCCATGCGGGAAGATGGTTGCCCATATAATCGTAACTGTCGATACGGAAAAGATCGATCGCGTGGATCATCGGAGTTTCCAGTCTTTTCAGGATCTGCATCGGATCTTTGTAGAGTTCCTTCGGATAGAGAGTCCTTGCAAAATCATTGCCCGTTCCTAAGGGAATAACTGCCATCGGGGAGTTACGGAATGCCAGGGCATTGGCAATTTCATGAACTGTTCCGTCTCCGCCGCAGGCGAAAATAATACATTCAGATCCGTATTTCTCGGAATTGGTGACTGCCAGTTCTTCCGCGTGATTCTGATGATCGGTATAGAAGATCTTCGAGTGGTTGCGCAGATCCTTGGGAAGCGCAGCGACAGCTCTCTCCAGAGCCTTTTTCCGCTTCTTATGGATATTCGAATTCACGATGAATATGTACTGCAAATCGGGTTCCTGCTACTTCTTACTGACTGGTTTTACTGATTGCCGGCTTCGTAGATCATGTCGACGACATCGCCGATGCTCTTTACCTTCTCGATAGCCTCATCCGAGATCCTCGTATCAAAGCGCTCCTCGAGATCAACGACCAGCTCATAAAGCTGAAGGGAATCCAGCGGCAGTTCCTCGAAGATCATGGTCTCTTCGGAAAAATCACTCTTCTTCATGGTAAGAAGTTCAGAGAGCATATCCGTCAGGACATCGAAGATCTTTTCCCTGGTCATGCCGGCTCCGGAAGAAGCATTCTCTTCAGAAACAAAATCACTCTTATTCTTCAGGTCTGCCATGGTCATACCTCCGTATCGTCACGGACGATCTTCTTATACTGTTCACCGGTGCTGTACTTCTTATACTGCTCCTTGACGAACGCATCGATCTCTTCGATCGTACTGGTCAGGATCCGTCTCTCCTCTTCGGAAAGCGGGTCAAAGATACGCTTGGCAAGGACTCTATGGAACTTAGAATGCATACGGTAGGCGAGCTTGCCCTGACGTGTCAGAGAGATACGCACGATACGGCGGTCGTTCTCATCGCGCTGGCGCTCGACATACTTCTTCTTTACAAGACGGTCGACTGCTACGGTCAGCGTACCGATCGTGATACCGAGGATATTCGCGGTCTCGGTCATCGTTCTGGCCTCGTACGGGCCGATCGCATTGATCGTGTGGAGTTCAGTGATGGAAAGGTCGGAAAAATAACCCTTCGACAGGGCCATTTCTTCTGTCAGCAGAACATTATCGAAAATACTCAGAAGGCTGGCTGCAAAATCTTTTTCTTCCGGAACCATCTTATTCTCCCCCCTCGGCACATTAAGAAAATCATACACGAAAACGTGTCAAAATACAATGCCGCACGCCCT
>JAILHZ010000197.1 GCA_024695545.1 Clostridiales bacterium | reverse complement strand
AGTGGGCGCATCCGTCTGCTTTGTCGAAAGTGAAAAAGATATTCCCAGCGGTTTCTCCGACGCGGAAGTGCTGTATGGTTTCGGTACGGGATATGCAAAGAATAATCCTGCGTTAAAATGGCTTTGCGTGCCCTCTGCAGGCGTTGACTATCTCATGGGTGAAGATGCATTTGCAAACAAGGAATGCCTGCTTACGAACTCGTCTGGCGCCTATGGGGTGACGATCGCGGAACACATCATCACGGTAAGCCTTATGATGATGAGAAAACTGACGCTCACATACGAAGAGTCTCTTCGCGGTGTATGGGGTTCTCCGAAGCCGCAGAAGTCCCTGAAGGACTGCCGCATTACGGTCCTGGGAACGGGAGATATCGGCACCTGTTTTGCTAAACGTGCGAAGGCCTTTGAGCCGCAGAGGATCGTGGGTGTGAACCGGAGCGGGAAGTGCCCGGATCCGTGTTATGACTGCATCTCTGTGATTTCAGATCTCGATCAGGTACTTCCGGAAACAGATCTTCTCGTTATGAGTCTTCCGGATACAAAAGAGACGAAGGGAATCCTTTCGAGAGAGCGCCTGTCGCTTCTTCCGAAAGACGCGTATATCGTGAATGTCGGACGTGGTTCCGCGATCGATGAGGAGGCGCTTGCCGAGCTTCTGGACAAAGACGAATTAGGCGGCGCGGCACTCGATGTCTTCCGGACAGAACCGCTTCCTTCCGACAGCCGTCTTTGGAAGACGAAGAACCTTCTAATCACACCGCACGTTGCCGGAAACCAGACACTCAAATACACACTGGATACGAATGTAGACATGTTCTGCGAGGACCTTCTGAACTATGCCAAAGGTCTTCCGCTGAAGAATCTTGTCGACCGCACAAAAGGGTACTGACAGAACTATCACGATACAACAAAGGAGGCAGCTATGAGTCAGAATGTAATGGTAACAGGCGCAGGAAAGAAGGTAGCACTCGGATTTAATCTGGTGCTTAGATATCTGGAGGCAGGAGATACGGTCGTCGCGACGATCCGAAAGCCGTGTCCGGAGCTGGAGGAATTGAAGAAGCAGTATGGCGACAAACTGATCATCCTCACGATGGATATCAGCAGCACACCGTCAGTGGAAAGTGCGGCATCTGAACTTTCCGGAAAGATCGATCATCTGGATCTTATCATCAACAATGCCGTCGCGGTCTCTCCGGACTGTGACAAGGGATTCTTTGATGCCAACCTCGACTATATCGCACGAACAGTAGATATCGCTGCAGTAGGTCCTATGCGAGTGATCAAGGCTTTCTACGGTTTCCTGAAAAAGAGTGAGATGACGGGACTGATCATGAACATCTCGTCTGAGGCGGGCAGCATCTCCAAGTGCTACCGCACTAATATGATCGACTATGGTATGGCTAAGGCCGCACTGAATATGGCGACCATGAACCTGGTAAATACATTCAAGGAAGATCCTTCGATCAATATCTTCTGCGTACATCCGGGATGGATCCGTACCGACGGACGTGAGGACAATCCGGCACCACTGTCATCTTATGAAGCGGCTGGCATCCTGAAGGATCTTTTCGAGAAGAAGAGAAATGATTTTACCGGCCACCGGTTTATCACAAACGAGAATGAGGACTATCCGTTCTAATATGACGACCCGGGAACTGAAAATAGAAGAGGTACGTGACGTATATCAGAAGCATATGCGTTACGACTTTCCCGATGAGGAGAGAAAGCCGCTCTCGAGGATCGAGAAAACGATCCAGGAGCGCAAATACCTCTGTCTGGGTGCTTTTGGAGATGACGGAGGATTACTGGCTTACGCGTTCTTCGTGTTCGAGAAGGAGGTGTGCCTTCTGGATTACTATGCGGTCGTTCCGGACAAGCGGGGAGAGGGCATCGGTTCCGCATTCCTGAAGGAAGCGGTGAAGTGCACGCATGCGGATGTGACGATCATCGAGATCGAAGATCCGGAGGTGGCTGTGCCGGAAGAGGAGAAGAAGGCCCGCGAAAGAAGGCTGAACTTCTACTTGAATGCCGGATGCGTGAACACACATGTCCGTGTGACTACTTTTGGGGTGGAGTTTCTCCTCCTGGAGTATCCTGTGATGACGTCCCATAACCGGGCGGTGATCGCGGAAGGATACCGTTCGATCTACCGTTCGATCCTCCCGAAGCGGATGTTCGAGAAGAATATCTTTGTTCCCGACTGATCCTTATACCACCGGTCGAACCGAAAAGCACTTCCAAATGGTACAATGAATTAAATATCTCCATGAATCGAGGGTGTAACTATGTTAAAAGTATACTGCTACAGCCGTTGTACGACCTGCCAGAAGGCTTTGAAGTGGCTTGA
>JAILHZ010000187.1 GCA_024695545.1 Clostridiales bacterium | reverse complement strand
TTGAAAAGCACTATGACCACAGTCATGTTCCAAAACGTGACTGTGGTCACTTTTTTGCGCGCTGAAGGTTTAGTAAAGTGGGTACAGATGAGAAACGAAGGAGCGATATGGACTTAATGAACAAGGCAAGATCGAAATTATCACCATGGCCTTATATACGGAATAACCGGGTGCGTACGACCGCGCTCATCATCAGCCTGACTGTCTTTATTCTGATGATGTATGTCGTTAATTACGTTATCGGAGGAATCGACGAACCGTTTTACGCAAGTGATGTTGCGCCGTATGAGCGGCTTCAGATCGTATCCTCCCATTTAGGATTGAATGGTTCGGATTATGATTCAGATGATGAGTATCTTGCGGATGCATGGGTCCGCGCCGGAAAAGCGTGTGAATCTCTGAAAAAAGAAGACGGTGTCGTCGATGCGAAGCCTTTTGCGTGGCAGGATGTAGTGCTGAAATCCGTGATCGGCAACAGCAGCGTCGAATGTTACCTTTTCGGCAATACATCGGACTGTGAGGACTTCATCAAGCATATGGACGCGAAGCTCGTTTCCGGAAAAATGCCGGAAAAAGCAGGAGAGGTCCTGATCGATAAGAAACTTCAGAAAAACCACAGTAACGATAACGGGCTTTTCGAGTATATGGGAAGTAAATATGAGGTCGTTGGTACCGTTGATTCTGACTACTATCTGGCCTTCGGTATCCAGCAGCCGGGTGAAATCGACATCAATATCCTGGTGATGATCGAAGAGGGAAGTACGGTCAGTGGTAAGGAGCTTATGGAAAAGCTGGGCTACGATGTCTCTTACTTCAAAACAGTAAGAAGCGCAAAAATCGCTCACGAGAACAGCATTGGATCAATGGATGTCGTGCAGACGTTATTAACTGTAGTGTCAGGCGCGCTTCTCCTGATATGTGTTTCAGTGGTGCTTGCGCTTCACATCATGGACAGACATAACGAGTGGTGCCTTTTGAATTCCATCGGCTTTTCGACCGGTGAGATCTATGTGATGGCTCTAAAAGAGATCCTGATATGTATCGCGATCTCGTTCGTGGTCGGAGCGGTCCTGTGCTTTATGGTCATCTTCGGATTGAAAACGTTCCTTTATGACCCGATCGGTATCTGCATCAACACCTGGCGGCCTGCCGCGATACCGAGAATATGTGTAGTGTTCCTGGCCCTGATCGGGTTCGCGCAGATACCGATCTTCAACGGAATGAGAAAGATACAGACGATCGATACGATTGAGTCATAAGGACGAGTGCTTTTCGAGAGGGATCGAAAGAGAAGAATAAAGGAGTAATAAGATGTTTGAATTAAAAGATGCCAACATGATCTACGATATGGACAAAGAAGAGAAAGTCTACGCGATGCGCGGGATGAATATCACTTTCCCGGATAAAGGACTAGTCGGAATCATCGGACCTTCGGGATCCGGTAAATCCACACTGATGTACACGATGTCGACGCTGAAGAAACTGACATCCGGAGACGTTCTTTATAACGGGAAATCCCTGATGTCCATAAGTGACTCGGAGAAACAGCATCTTAGAAGATATGAGTTCGGATTTGTTTTCCAGAGACACTATCTCATCAACTACATGACGGCGCTCGATAACGCGACGGTCGCATCAACGATCCCGGTCAACGAGGCAAAAGAGAAGGCAGAGAAGCTGCTCCTTGAGATCGGACTTAAGAAACGTGAACTGCACCATAAGCCGACAAAACTTTCCGGAGGACAGAGACAGAGAGTCGCCATCGCAAGAGCGATGATGAATGACCCGAAAGTGCTTTTCGCGGATGAGCCGACGGCATCTCTGGACCATGAGAACGCGTTCCTCGTTATGGACCGCCTGAAAGAGTATTCGAAGGACAGACTGGTACTGGTCATTACGCACGATACCAGTATCATCCAGGACGCCGACATGATCGTGAAGATCTGGGACGGAGCCATCACCGAAGTTTCAACGAAGGGAGCTTGACGGATATGCGACTCAGATCATTTTCCGCATGGACATATATTCGGAATAATGTGGCAAGAAGCCTGGTGCTGCTGCTGATGATGTCCTTCATCACGGTGGTTTTCATCGGCGGTATGTATGTCGAAAACCCGATCGAGACCTTCCGTGTATCGAAGAACGAATCCGACAGGTACATCCTGGTTTCTCTGAGGGGCAATAATAGCGAATCGATAGACGAATACCGGGAATTGTATGAGGAGATCGAGGCACAGCTTCCGGAAAACATAAATACAGTCCTGAATGTAAACGCGGTGTACTACGACTTTGATTCGATCATGTTCTTTAACTGCCAGATGCAGGGCTTGTATTTCGTAAGCGCTGAAGATTTTGAACTGTTCAAAGAGCGGACACATCTGGCTCCCGAGGACCTCGTCCTTAATGACAAGGAGGTCGCTCTGAGTGAACAACTTGCAAATAACGAGGGGCTGTCGATCGGCGATCCGGTCAATACCAAGAAAACGATTCATTTTGCGAAGACTTTCAAGGGTGAAGGTATGCGTGCTTATGGTGTCGTGGATGTGCCATATACCAACAATATCCTGATCCTGGGTAACAGCAGTGAATGTGACGAAAAACTCGAGGCAGATATTCATCGTACGGTGCAGGAACTGTCGGTAAAATACCCGCATTGTAAATTCGAAACGGCAAGTTCCTATGTTGGTGAAGTGGAAGCTGAGATGGGATTCATGTACTTTGTTTTCGCAGTTGTCGTCGTCCTGTTCGCGACCGTTCTTCTTGTGACGATCAACGCAGTCTTTACGGCGGCTTATGATAAGAGAAAGCATGAGTTCGCGATCTATAAGGCGCTGGGATATACCCGCGGACAGATCTTTAGAAAGATCGCGTCTGAGGTATTGATCCTGAATGCGGGAGCTTTTGTTCTCGGCATGCTGGTCAACGCCGGTGTGATCCTGGCCGTGAACCAGTGTATGTGGGGAGAAGGACAGCGCTTCTACCGCGTAACGAGTTCCGCAGTGGTCGGTACCTTGATCTCCGAAGTTGTGGTCATAACTACGATCATCCTGCTGAACTGGGGAAAGGTCAGGAAGTGCGAGGTCACGGAGGAGTGAGGGTGAGTGTACGCTGTTTGTTTTTGCACTTGCTTGATGTGAAAGGGAAGAGTCTCTGAAAGTGTCCCTGTAGAGCGATCTACAGGGACGTTTTTGTAGACTTTTGCTGAAAATCCCTAAAAAAGTCCCTGTGAAGGCACTTTCAGGGACGAAAACAGAGACTTTTGCGAAAAATCCCTGAAAAAGTCCCTGTGAAGGCACTTTCAGGGACGAAAACAGAGACTTTTGCTGAAAATCCCTAAAAAAGTCCCTGTGACATCATCGCTAGGGACATTTACAGGGACTTTTATTCTCTTAACCTCAATGATTAGCCATTGTTTGCACTTGAGCAATAATGACGCTGAGGATCTTGCCTTTGTATACATCGGCATAGAAAGAATTGTTGGCATTCTCGAAGGTGTACAGGATATCTAGCCCCTCCGTCAGACCACTCTTTGAATAGATAGTGATCTTCTGAAAAGTGTGGGCTCTGTATTCCTCATCTCCCATCAGCCCGAAGTGCTCAATAAAGAAGAAACGGCCAGTCTCGTGACAGAATACTGCGAAATCTGCATAGTATATCTTTGTTCCAATGCAGATCTCAACCTCGTACTTGTATTCCATCCCTAAGGAGTTGATTATCTGCGCGATCATGACTTCCGATTTAGAGCGGAAATTATGGCCGTCGTAAACATGCCCTTTCTTGATTTCCGGGTCATTTCGCTCGATGAGTTTGTCGAAGGCTTCTTTGGAGAAGCGCTGCTCACGCTGATCCTTAAGATCCAGCTTCAGATTGCTATTGTCCAGTTCGCTGCGAAACTTCAGATTTGTCTCAATACTGGCACGCTTTTGTTGTTCATTCAGAAGATTCTTCCATTCCTCCGCTTTGCGCGATTTTAAACGGTATTCCTTGCGGTTATGCTGGAATTTGGCGGAATAGATTCGGAGGACTTGGACGTTTTTTCCTTTGATGCACTTTGTTCCCAGTTTAACAATCGTCCCATCCGGCGCAGTATGTATGTACGACAGATTCATTTTCCTTGTTAATAAGGCAAGATTGTAGAATTCTGCAGCGATCATGACCTGGTCCTCTTTCTGTGGGATAGCACAGATTATACGCAGATTTGGACGATGAATGTTGAGCGTTTTTTCGACAATTTCCGACAAAAAGACGAGGCTTGTCACTTTTCTTCTTGAAAAGCACTCGTCCTCGCCTGTTGAGTGGCTTATATCATTGATCATCCAACGGACAATTTACTGTACTCATTCATCTTTTCAGCAGTCCGGCGGAGCAGGGAAAACTGCCAGATTCCGATGCAATAGGCGACGATAGAAAAGATAATGATCCATATTATTGCTGAAAATGGAAATGAATCCATAATGTCAATTCTGGTAGTGTTCATTGTGAAAACACCATAGAGGGATAGAAAACGTGCGACACAGAGTGCTACACAAGCTCTTCTGTAGTGCTTCCACAGATCATAAGTTCGTCCGTCAAATTCATCGGCGACATACTGCATACCGTAGGAAAGCAGTATCTGATATACCATCGTAAGAGCGAAGCCTAAAGGCCAGAATATGACGAGGATCACGCTGTTTAGGGAATACCATGCAATGAAATCCGACAATGAGGCAAGGAACAGAAATATACCGGCCAGGATAAAGAGACGGGCATTCCCTGAAAGTGTGAATACGCATATGCTGCAAAGAATGCTCACAGCAAACACGGCAATCGCCACGGGTGCGATCAGTTTGGCTGAAAAAGTGAAGATAACGAAAAATCTTACGATCAGGAGCAGAACACTGACGAGTGAGACCCAGGAAAGAAGATAAATGCGCCTTGCAGAATTTGCGACACGTCTTTGAAGATCCTGTGCAGACGGTGTGTTCTCCGATAT
>JAILHZ010000175.1 GCA_024695545.1 Clostridiales bacterium | reverse complement strand
CCGCGGAAGAAAAGACTGTGGCTGAAACTCAGCAGAAACCAGCTTCAGATGAAGACTCTATGGTGGATATCTCTGAGGTTGCCGTAAATCCGTTTATCGAGAATGCGATGAAATACCGCCCGATCAAGCCTAAGGAAGCCTTTAAGGAGACGATCCTCGAAGACGACTATAAGGAAAAGATGGACCTAAAAGAGGATTCCTCCGAGTCGGTCGATGACAGTTTCCTGGATTTCTGAGATACAAGACTATCAGTACAGCCTAAAGTAAAGAAGAAGCAGATACGCACCCTCGATCATTAAGTGGACGAGGGTGAATCTTTCTGTAACCATCTGGTTTGCCCAGCTCCATTCTTTTCTACAATGATCGTGAAGAGGAGTTCTGATCTTGCTCATGAACTTCTTCTTCGTGATTCTGCATACGGCCAGCTTAAAGAGCGAAGATCCGCCGTCGAGCACGAGTGGGAGGCAGATGATGATGTATGAGAACGGATTTCCCGAGGCCATGGCAAAGAAGGCCAGGAAGACACCGATCGCCTGGGATCCGGAGTCACCCATAAGAAGAGTACTCGGATGGCAGTTGTACCAGAGGTATACGAGAAGTACGACACAAAGATAAAGCATAACGTTGTTCATCATGGTGACGCGCTTCGTCATTACAGTCATAGCAAAGAATGTGACGGTGGAGACCATCGTGAGGTTGCCGCAGAGTCCGTCGACGCCGTCGGAAGCGTTGGCGAAGTTGATCGATACCCATACCAGGCAGGATGCCAGGAAAATGTAGAGCGGCTGCGGGATATCGATTACTATATCCAGCATATAAATGTCGATGGAAAGCGGGAACAGGAAAGAGGCGAGAGTACCGGATGCGACTGCGATCACGACGTCCGTCACGCCCTTAAGTGTGGCCGACCAGGGCTTCCTGTCATCTAAGTATCCGCAGATCATCGCAGCCATGGCACATATGTATAAAAGTGCATACTCCCATGTCACACGAGAGAACAGTCCGACACCGACAAACATACAGGAGATGAAGATCACACCGGCGGATGTAGGTTTGCCCTTGGCGGACGCGCCATCTACGGCAAAAGCTCTGCCGCCGTCGGAAGGGAGTCTCTTATTCTGAAGATGAATGGATATAAATGTAAAGATCAGTGTGAAAAAAGGTCCGATCAGATACATATATCTGGAATTATGCAAATATGTAAACAAGAAGAAGCCCCCTAACTTCGTGTGTTTCAAAATCGCACCTATCATATCACAATTCATAATTATATAGTATAATATACGGACGAATGTTATTGAAAAGAAACGAAATGAAGAAAGTTAGGTGTTGAAAACATGGATTTTAGAAAAGCCGTGGCTATGAAAGTATCGGAACTGACGAAGCTTGATATCGAGAGCGTAAACCGTCTGATCGAGATACCTCCGCAGGAAGATATGGGTGATTTTGCTTTCCCGTGCTTTACGCTGGCAAAGACAATGCGCAAAGCTCCGAATATGATCGCTTCTGATCTTGCCGGATCTGACAAACTGAATGAACCATGGCTTTCCCGTGTTGAGGCGAAAGGCCCGTATCTGAACTTCTTCGTCGACAGAGGTGCTTTTGCCAAGGAGATCGTATCCGATGTCCTTTCCAAGGGGACCACATACGGCAAGTCTCAGGAAGGAGAAGGAAAGACGGTCATCGTCGAGTTCAGCTCCCCGAATATTGCGAAGCCTTTCCATGTTGGTCACGCATTTACCACGATCCTCGGTCATTCCCTGTCCCGTATCTATGAGAAACTCGGCTACAAGGTCGTCCGCATGAACCACTTAGGCGACTATGGAACGCAGTTCGGTAAACTCATCACGGCTTACCGCCTGTGGGGTGATGAGGCGGCTCTCGAGAAGGATCCGATCACGGAGCTTCTGCGTATCTATGTAAAGTTCCATGAGGAAGAGAAGAATGATCCGGAGCTGACCACTTCCGCCCGAGAGAACTTTAAGAGACTCGAGGAAGGCTGTGAAGAGGAAGTAGCGCTGTGGCAGAAGTTCCGCGATATGTCCCTCGTCGTATTTGAACAGCTCTATAAGAGAATGGGTGTTACCTTTGATAACTATAACGGCGAGTCCTACTACGCGAAGATGGCAGATCAGGTCGTAGACATGCTCAAGGAGAAGAATCTTCTCGTCGAGAGTGAGGGTGCGCAGGTCGTTGACCTCGAGGAATACGGTGTTCCGCCGTGCATCATCCTCAAGAGTGACGGAACCACGATTTACGGTACACGTGATCTGGCGGCGATCCTCTATCGTGATGAGCACTATCACTTCGATAAGAATATCTATGTTGTCGGTATTCCGCAGGCCCTGCACTTTAAGCAGGTGTTCTCCACACTGAAGAAGGCGGGATATGAGTGTGCGGATAAGTGCGAACATGTCGGATTCGGTCTTGTAAAATTCCAGAACATGAAGTTCTCTACCCGTGACGGCAACATCGTTCTTCTCGAGGATCTTCTGGATGAGAGCGTCGCGAAGACCTATGAGCTAATTAAGGCGAACGCTGAGGCCAGAAACTCGGATATGTCTGATGATGAACTGAAGGAGATCGCCGAGAAGGTCGGTCTCGGTGCTGTTATCTACACCTATGTTAAGGCCGGAAGAGAAAGAGATATCGTATTCTCCTGGGATACGATGCTCGACTTTGAAGGTGATACGGCTCCGTACCTCATCTATACCTACGCACGTACACGCTCGATCTTAAGAAAAGCGAAAGAGCAGGGCTTCACACCGGTTGAATCCGGAAGTGATCTTCTGAATAAGCTCAGTGGTGACGAGGAGTTTGCCTGCGTGAAGACAATTGCAGATCTTCCGGATGCGATCCGTAAGGCTGCGGCCAGCAATGAACCATTCATGGTATCCCGTGCGGTAGCGCAGATTGCCAGAAGCTTTAACCGTTTTTATAATAACTGCTCGATCCTGGGCGGAGACGATGCGGAGCTTAAGACCGCAAGACTTGCTCTCTGTGAGGCTGTCTGCGATGCGATCGAAGCCGGTACATATCTGCTGGGTATCTCTGTTGTAGAACAGATGTGATTTTAGATAACTAAGGAGATAGCGCTGATGTCGGACGATAAAATGAAAATGCCAAAGTTCTCTGAGGTCAAGTATGTCCGTCCTTCCGTAGAACAGTTCCGGGAGTGTGCCGAGGACACGAGGAAGAAACTGACGGAGGCGAAGGACCCTGATACCGTCGAGACTGCCATTATGGCATTCCAGCGCGCGATGAGTGCATTTGACACGGCATATACGATCTGCATGATCCGTCATGACTTAGATACTGTGGATCAGTTCTGGAATGACGAGATGGATTTCTTCGATGAGAACTATCCGGTCATCTCCGATTTTTCCGCTGATGTATATACCGCGATGCTCGAGTCGGAGATCCGCGATGAACTTGTGGAGCGCTTTGGCGACATGATCTTCCGAAAGATCCAGATCCAGCGGGAGATCGTCAGTTCCGAGGTCCTTGATGATCTCGCCGATGAGAGTTCTCTGGAAAATGATTACAGCCAGATCCTCTCGGAAGCGGATATCCTGTTCCAAGGCAATCACCAGACGATCTCCACAATGACTCCGTTTCTGGAGTCAACTGACCGCGATGTCAGAAGAAAAGCCCATAAAGCCGTATCGGACTACTATGCCGGACAGAAAGCGAAGTTCGATGAGATCTATGACAATATGGTCCGTATCCGTACCACGATCGCAAAGAAACTCGGTTTTAAGGATTTTGTCGAGCTGGGTTATAAGCGTATGGAGAGATATGACTATGATCCCGGGAAGGTTAAAGAGTTCCGGGATAATGTCGTCAAGTACATCGTACCGATCACATCCGAGATCAGAAGACTTCAGAAGAACCGCCTCGAACTGGATAAGCTTCTGTACTACGATCTGCCGTGCCTGTTCGTAAACGGTAACCCGACACCGGTGATCCCTAAGGAGAAGTATTTCGAGACCGGATCGCAGATGTTTGCCAAGATGTTCGATAAGACGCCGAGTTTCTTCCAGGTACTGGGAGAACATGATTTTATGGATCTTTTCTCCAGACAGAACAAGGCAACCGGCGGATACTGCGCGAGCCTTCTAGACTACGGTATCCCTTATATCCTGATGAATGCGAATCATACCGCGGATGATGTGGCGACGATGGTGCATGAATCCGGACACGCATATGCTGCATTAAGAAGCATTGACTCGTCCCAGTTCATCGAGTGTCTGTCTCCGACGCTGGAAGCCTGCGAGATCCATTCCACATCGATGGAGTATCTGACGTATCCCTTTATGGAGATGTTCTTCGGGGACAGCGCAGATGCATACCGTCAGCAGCATATGACACTCGCGATCCTTTTCCTTCCTTACGGATGTCTGGTCGATGAGTATCAGCATGTGGTCTACAGTAATCCTGACATGACTCCTGAGGAGCGTCATGCTGCATGGAGAGAGCTCGAGAAGAAATACCAGCCGGATATCGATTATGACGGCGATCCTTTCTATGAGGCGGGTGGCGCCTGGATGAAGAAGGAGCATATCTTTACATCTCCGTTCTACTATATCGACTATTGTCTTGCGCAGGTCTGCGCGCTTCAGATCTGGAGCATTGCCAGGAAGAACCGTAAGAAGGCCATGAGCATCTATGAGCATCTCTGCGCGGCTGGCGGTACGCAGACACTGATCGATCTGGTCGAGTCCGCGGGACTTGAGTCTCCATTCTCGCTGGATGTAATGAAGAAACTTGCATATCAGGTGTGTGATTATCTCGATCTATGAAACTGCCGGAAGCTTTTACAACAAGAATGCATAATTACTTTGAGAAGAAAGGTCGCCTCGATGAAGAGGAGGCTTTCTTTTCGTCCTATGAAAAAGCACCTGTACACGGCATCCGCTGGAACCGGCTGAAGCTTTCTTCAGAACAGTACGAAGATTACATGAAAAAGATGGATCTTCCTTGCGAGCAGGTCTTCTGGTGCGACGGCGGATTCTATACTCCCGATATCTCTTTGGGAAAAGATCCGTATTACCATGCGGGTGCTTACTATATCCAGGAACCTTCGGCGATGCTGCCGGCATCTGTTCTCGGTACTAAGCCGGGAGAGTATGTGCTGGATATGTGTGCCGCGCCCGGAGGTAAGGCGACCAGGATCGCAGAGGACCTGAAAGGTGAAGGCCTTCTGGTGGCAAATGAGATCAATACCGAGAGATCCAGAGCACTCCTTCGAAATCTGGAGCGCTGCGGCGCAGGAAATGTAGTGATCCTGAATGAAGATCCGACGAACATGACAAAGACGTTCCGGTGCTTTTTCGACAGGATCATTATCGACGCTCCCTGCTCAGGGGAAGGCATGTTCCGTAGAGATCCGTTCGCACCGAAGAGCTGGGAGAAGTTCGGACCGGCGAGCTGTGTGCCGATTCAGACGAATATCCTGAGATATGCAGATGAGATGCTCAAGCCCGGAGGAACCATCGTGTACTCGACATGTACATTCGGTGAGGCGGAAAACGAGGACCGGATCCATGATTTTCTCGAAAAGCACCCGAACTACGAGATCGTGTCCCACAGGGAACTGACCGGGGTCACGCATGACAATGAGGGCATGATGCGTATCTGGCCGCATAAGACAGAAGGTGAAGGACATTTCTGCGTGCATCTTCGTAAGATGCAGGATCCTTCTTTTGACTTCGCGGATGACGCAAGAAAGACCGAGGGGAATAAGAGTTCCTCTCAGTTCGTATTCACGAAATCGAGAGAGTGTTTTTGCGACTTTATCCGCGGGCTCCTGACTGAGAAAGCGGCGGATGAGTATCTGAAGAATGTAGATAAGGACTTTGTTCTGCATAAGGATAAGGTGCATATGATCCCTGTCTCGGAAAAACTCTTTTCCGGACTAAAGGTCGTGAAGATGGGGGATTTTCCCGGGGAGATCAAGGAGACCGCGAAGGGAAGGACTTTTATTCCGTCGCAGGCACTGGCCCTCGAGCATAACCGGACCCAGTTCCGTCCGTCACGCTTTCTGTCGCTTCAGAGAGATGATGAGCGTCTGATCAGATACCTTCGATGTGAGACGATCATGCTCACGGAAGATGAACTGGAGACTCTTGATGACGGTAAGAATATCGTTGTGGCGGTCGAAGACCTCCCTCTCGGGTTTGCCAAGGTCACCGGGGCTGTTCTTAAGAACCTTTACCCCAAGGCATGGAGGCTGATGTGATGTATAACCGCAGAAGTACGGATAAAGATAAAAGAGTAAAGAAAGAGGAGAAGAAGAGTATGGAACGTTTTCTGGTTGCCAGTAAGAATAAGGATAAGATCCATGAGATCAAGGAGATACTGGATGGTTTTCCGTTCGAGATCGTCGGAATGGAGAGTATCGGCATTCACACCGATATCGTCGAGGATGCGGATTCCTTTGAAGGAAATGCGCTGATTAAGGCGAGCACGATTCAGAAACAGGTCGGTGGTTTCGTCATGGCGGACGATTCCGGTCTTTGCATCGATGCGCTGGATGGTGCGCCGGGAATCTATTCCTCACGTTTCTGCGGCGAGGACTCCACGTATCAGGAGAAGTTCGAGAAGATCTGGGAGATGTTAAAGGACGTTCCGAAAGATCAGTGGACGGCTCACTTCGTCTGCGCAATCGCGGTTGTACGCCCGGATGGTTCCCATTTCGTAGTTAAGGAACAGTGCGACGGCGTTCTTCTTGATACACCGAGAGGTGAAAACGGATTCGGTTATGATCCGATCTTCTTTGTGCCTGAAATCGGAAAGACGACAGCCGAGATCTCCGATGAGGAAAAGAACGCTATCAGCCATCGCGGCAAGGCGCTCCGGTCCATGCTTGCCATTTTGAAAGAATCGTGATATACTTTCCTGCGTGCACAAGTGTACACGCACGGCGGACACTTAATTGCGCGAAATCTACTTTCAGATGAGGCCGGATATGTCCGAAAACAATGACTATTTACTGGTTAAAGCAGAGGTCCTGCCCGAAGTATTTGTCAAGGTCATGGAAGCGAAGAGACTCCTGAATTCAGGAAAAGCCGTCTCGGTCAATGAAGCCGTTAAGATGGTTAATCTTTCGCGTTCAGCATACTACAAGTATAAGGATGCAGTTATGCCGTTTTATGAGACATCCCAGGGAAAGATCGTGACATTGATCGTTGCGGTCGAGAATTTCCCGGGTATTCTTGCGGGCATTATCCAGTGTATTGCTTTCGTGAAGGGAAATATCCTGACGATCAACCAGAATATTCCGATCAACGGACTTGCGGATGTTTCGGTCTCTATGGAGACGGACCGTATGACGAGTTCGATCGACACGCTGATCAATGAAGTAGAGAAAATTCCGGGAGTTCGATCCTGCAGAATCATGGCCAGGGAGTGATATATATGAAGAGCATTGCCATTTTAGGATTTGGTGTTGTCGGCTGCGGTGTAGCCGAAGTAATTGAGATGAATAAAGAGCGGATCGCCAAGCGTCTCGGTGAGGAACTGAGAGTGAAGAAGATCCTGGATATCCGTGAGTTTCCGGACAGTCCTTTTGCTTCTCTTGTTACTACTAAGAAAGAGGAAGTATTTGAAGATCCGGAGATCTCTATTGTAGTCGAGACCATCGGCGGCGCACGTATCGCTTACGAATATACTAAAACAGCGCTGTCTGCCGGAAAGACAGTTGTTACTTCGAATAAAGAACTCGTGTCCACTCATGGTGTTGAGCTCATGAAGATTGCGCATGAGAATCACTGCAATTACATTTTCGAGGCTGCAGTCGGCGGCGGTATTCCAATCATCCGTCCGATGCAGAGATGCCTTGCAGCAAATAAGGTTGAGCGTATCGCCGGTATTGTGAATGGTACCACTAACTATATCCTGACACAGATGGCCGAGAGCGGTGCGGATTTTGATGCTGCTCTGAAAGAAGCACAGGCTAAGGGATATGCGGAAGCAAATCCTTCTGCGGATATCGATGGTATCGATGCCCAGAGAAAGATCGCGATCCTGAGTACTATCGCTCTTGACGGTGCTTATGTAGATCCGACCAAACTCTTTACTGTTGGTATTACTGCGATTACCACCAAGGATATGGAGTATGCCCGCGAGATGAATGCGTCGATCAAGCTTCTGGCGGTTTTCGAGAATAAAGAAGACGGTGCTTTTGCCTACGTAGCTCCGCATCTTGTATCCAAGAGTCATCCGCTGGCATGTGCCAATGACGTATTCAATGCCATCATGGTTACCGGTAATGCGGTAGGAGATGCGATGTTCTACGGTCAGGGTGCAGGAAAACTCGCAACAGCGTCTGCCGTTGTCGGTGATGTCATGGATGCAGCTGAGCATCAGACAAGAAATGCACATGTGGTCGAGTGGTACGAATCGGATAAGCCGGTGCTTTCTCCGATTGAAGAGCATACTGTATCCGTACTCCTTCGTCTTCCGGATTCTGTTTCTGATGATCAGATCGCAGAGAGCTTCCCGGAGATCTCCTGCCAGCCTTGTGTCTATGAGGCAGAAGGTGAGAAGGCGGTCATCCTCGGTAAGGATGGCGACCTGAATGAGGCCAAGCTGGCCATCGGTCTGGAGAACTTCGATAACGTCCTGAGTGTAGTCCGTATCTTCTGATCGATTGTGACGGTTCGTATATCAGTTTCTTCTTCGGAATGGTATAATCAAAAAGATACTGAAGTATCATTGAGGAGAAAGAAAAGGAGAACCACCTATGGACATGAATGAACTGATTGCCCAGTATCCGGCGATTGCCGAGAAAGCTGCGCAGCTCGGAAAGATCAAGGAGAGCCGCTTCAATAAGAAAGCGTACGCAAGATCGATCGATGAATGGAACAGCTTCTTTCCGGAAGAACTGCAGAAACTGAATGAGGAATTTGCTAACGCTGAAATCGTTATGAAGAAGGCCGTGTTTACGCCTACAGCCGTATGCTATTTGGATCTGAGCTGTTTTCACTGCATTCCGGTAAGAGACATTATCTGGGTATATGCTTATGTGATCAAGGAATCTATGAATTTTATTCCGACAGGAAAGATCCATCAGATCCGTGTGATCGACAGATCCGGTGAGATGCATATTGTTGCTACACAGAATACAGGACCTTTTACCAAGAAGACTCCGGCAACAGATGAGATCGCCAAGCTTAAGTCCATGATCGATCCGGTACGTCCGGGCGTCATCTACGGTTATTCCAAGGAGATCGAGCAGTTTGTATTCGGCAATCTTCCGGCGGCTTGCGAGAAAGTCGATAGCGCTTCCCAGGCGCAGCAGTGATCGATCACTGATCTATTATGAAATGTGTGAAAAACCCCTGAACGAAATCATTCAGGGGTTTTCTTTTGCATCTTTACTATTGATGAACTCAGATCTGGTTTGCGCTGTACTCTGCGTAAAGAGTGGACATCTTGTTCATCATCTTGTTCATCTCCTGCTGGAGCTTGCTGAGTTCCTTTAAGTTCTTGGCATCGATCGCCAGGCGGATCTCCTTGAAGATGGAGACATATTCGGAACTGTCCTTAGCAAGGTGATTGCGGATCTCATCGATCTCCTTCCAGAGAGCGGCATCGTAGCTGTTCGACGGATCGTGGAACGGAACGACGTTTCTGATCTGGGACAGGTTCGACGGAATAATACGCTCAGAGAGCTCCATCTGCCAGCGGTCGAGCATCGCGTGTGCGTAGGAAGAAATCAGCTGATCGCTGAATACATCGCCAGCGCAGAGAATCGGAAGCATGTCATCAGCATGGAGCAGGCAGCGGAGGGAATCGTATACTGTCGCCGGCGGTGTGCCGAAGAGACGGTCACGCTCCTCGTTTGTATAGTGTGTGAAGATATCATCTTCGCAGCGGTAAACTCTGTCTTTCTCGAGGTAATCCGCTTCATCACCGTAGCCCTTGCAGAATTCCTTCTCAAGTTCCTGAGTGGAATGACCGGATGTTACGGCGTACTCGATACCGTCAAGCATACACTGGTATGCAGCAGACAGGCACAGGTATGTGTTGGTGTGCGGGTTAGGAGAACGTACCTCGAATCGTGTCTGTACCGCGCTCTCGGAGTTTCTGATGAGTCCGAGGAGTACGGAACGGTTACGGGAAGGTGTATTGATATCCTTGCCGAGAGATGCGATCGCATGAGTCGGAGCTTCGTAACCGGGCTGCAGTCTTAAGAATGCATCTGTGGTTACAGAGATGAAAGGATTGATCAGGTCATAGTGCTTCATGAAGCCCATGAGTGCGCCCCAGCCGATGGTGCCGAGGAAATCCTTGTGCATGTCCTTCGGGCTGAAGAGGTTGACCTTGTGACCATCCTTAAGGAATGCAACGGCATTAACGTGTGTGTGTTCACCGGACCCGGCAACACCCGGGAGAGGCTTCGCGCAGAAGCTTACTTCCAGTCCGTGCATACGGAAGATCTCTTTGATAAAGATACGGGCGAGAAGTTCATAGTCAGCCGCCTGCAGAGCATTGGAATAGTGCCAGTCGATCTCGAGCTGTTCCATGATGTCCTGGAAATCACCGGCATCGGAGAGGTGAGCCTTAACACCGCCGACTTCCTTATGTCCCATCTCCGGCTCGAAGCCATAGAGTTCAAGGAGCATAACTGACTGCTCGAGTGCGGTACGGACAACGCCCTTCGTTCTCTTCCAGTACTGTTCTTTCAGGCTCTGGGAAGTAGAGAGGACGCGTGTATTGATCTTTTCTTCCGGGGAGCTGACCCAGAATTCAAGCTCGGTAGCGGTTGTAAGCTCGACACGGTCGAGATCGTCGATGGAGAAGCCGAGCTCATCTACAAGTCTCGGATTTTCTCTGAGGTATCTTTCCAGTTCGGAAGCGAAGCGGTCGGCGCAGCGCTTGAGGATCGAACGTGAGCAGACTTTGTCGCCGTTATGGATCAGGAAAGAAGGAATTCGGAGAGTACCGATCGGAAGATTGGTGTCCGGATCCAGATGCTCATAGTTATAATCAATGAACCACATGACGTTCAGGTCAGGCTCGAAGTCGACACGACCGTCATTCAGTGTGGCGATGCCGGGGAGCTCAACAGAGGAACCATCCGTCTGTACTACGCATCCGCTTAAGTATCCCTGCAGATTATCGATAAAGTTGATGATCGGGATCTTTTCATCGGTGTCGTTGCCTGCCAGGTCGATACCTACGAAAGATACGAACTTGATCTCAGGATGTTCGCCGAGGGTGCGCTCAAGGTCTGCCGTGTTATGTGTTTCAGGCGGCAGCAGGTACAGAAGATTCGGGTAAATACGAAAGTTCATCATGGTGGTTGCCTCTTCCATTTATAAAATCACGGATATTATACCATTAAACTTTCGTAAGACCGTACCTGTGTTATAGAGAAATTCCACGAAATTCTGTAGCATAAACACTATATAAATAATATAATTAACATAATAGTTCGATATAACAACGAGGCAAGGACGTCCGGGCGAAGGGAGCGCATAAGGACTCTTTGTCCGTATGGTTTAGGAGGTCATTTATGAAAGTTTGTGATTGTGCAGATCTTCTTAATGCTAAGATCCTGGTTAAGACGGATAGTTTTGAGGAAGACCTGAAGATCGCCTGCGGATCCGACCTGATGAGTGACGTTATGGCTTTTAGCAGTGACGACAGCCAGATCATGATCACGGGTCTTGTGAATCCTCAGACGATCCGTACTGCGGAGATGCTTGATGTAAAGGTGATTATCTTTGTCCGCGGAAAAGTACCGGATGCGACAATGCAGGAACTGGCGGAAGAGAAGGGTATCGGCCTGATGACATCACCGCTTTCCATGTTCACTGTCTGCGGACTTCTCTACGAAGCCGGACTTCGTGGGAAGGAGGCTGCCGTATAGAACCGTTAGTACGCCAATATGAGATTAGAGATAACGATTTTACTCACGCAGGTGAAGCCAGCAGTTCCATGAAGAAGTCACTGAGCCGTCTTGGTGTTAAGGCAGAAGACATTAAGAGAGCATCGATTGCCATGTATGAAGCGGAGATCAATGCCGTAATCCACGGACATGGCGGAATGGCGGAGGTCACCGTTCATCCGGATAAAGTCGTTATCGTGATCGAAGACCATGGCCCGGGTATCCCTGATCTGGATCAGGCGATGGTGGCCGGCTGGTCCACAGCTCCGGATCTGGCCCGTGAGATGGGTTTCGGTGCCGGTATGGGTCTTCCGAATATTAAGAAGAACTGTGATGATCTGAAAATCGACACGAAAGTGGGCGAGGGTACCTGCGTAACGATGATCATCAATTTTACGTAATCTTGAGGAGTCGGGACCACTGTCCTCCTCGGAAAATCGGAGAGAAAAACCGTGAAGAAATTACACAGTGTTTCATTGATAGGGGATCTCTGTGTCGGATGTACGACCTGCAGTAAGGGCTGTCCGACTCAGGCTATCCGTGTGCGCGGCGGTAAGGCGACGATTTATGATATCCGCTGTATCGACTGCGCGCAGTGTATCCGTATCTGCCCCTACCATGCCAAGATCGCCGTAACAGATACTCTGGAGGAGCGTCTTGCGGCGGCCAGCGGTAAAGTTAAAGTCGCAATCGTAAGCCCTGCTATTTTCTCCCAGTTTGAGAACAGCGCGACACGTATCGATGTAATGAAGTGTGTCCGTCAGATGGGCTTTGACTATGTTTTTGACGAGTCGATCGGCTATTCGGGATATGTCTCGGCAGCGCGTCAGATGCTTCTGGAGAAGCAGTCGGCGGCAGAGAAAATGTCTGAGGATGAGAAGAGTGAGATCTTCCCGATGATCAGTACGACCTGCCCGGTCGTGGTACGTCTCATCCAGATGAAGTACCGTGCACTGATCTCCCATCTGGTCACACTTGATTCGCCGATGGAGCTTACAGCACAGTATGCCATAGATTACCTTTGCCAGAAGCTGCAGATCAAGAAGTCTCTGATCTATATCTGCTATATCTCTCCCTGCCCGGCGAGAGTCACATCGGTCATTAATCCGCTTTGGAAGAAGAAGTCCCTGATCTCGACCTGTGTCGGTACGCATGATGTTTACCCGCAGCTGAGATCGCTTCTGAATAAGATCGATCATCACGACTCGCTTACCCATGAGGAAGAGCGTGCGATCCGTATCTCTGAACCGGAAGGCCTGCAATGTGCGGCGATGGGCGGTGAGTCCACCGGAATGATGATCGATAACTATCTGTCCGTTGATGGTATCGAGAATGTTATCGATATCCTTGAAGAGATCGACAGAGAGAACATCAAGAAGATCGCATATGTTGAAGCGACATGCTGTTTCGGCGGCTGTATCGGCGGTCCTCTTACAGTTATGAACCGCTTTGCCGCACAGGCGAAGCTCCGTGAGCATGTCCATGATTTCTATATGGAAAAGCAGCTGTTCCCGCAGCTGATCGTCCATGAAGAGGACATTATCCCTCAGGTCTGGGAACTCCCGCTTCCGGAGAACCACGCGATGAGGCTTTCGGAGAACATCGGTGAGGCGATGACGAAGTATGAGCAGATCGATGAGATCCTCTCGACACTTCCGCAGCTTGACTGCGGTGCATGCGGTGCGCCGTCCTGCGCTGCGATGGCGGAGGATATTGTTCAGGGAAGAGCCTGTATCGATAACTGCATTATCCGTCAGAAGAGAATGAAGAAGGAGTGAACCGGTGCTTTTGCCGGAGAAAAAATCATATGAGAACTGTATCTGAGATTATTGAAGCGATGAATCTGAATGTGCTGACGGAGGTTTTCCGTCCGGATGCCGAGGTGAAGAAAGGCTATGCCGGAGATATGCTGAGCCACGTTATGGCCCATCTTCAGAGCGATGAATGCTGGTTCACGATCCTGAACAGCATGAACGTGATCGCTGTGGCCTCTCTGAATGAGTGCCCGCTTGTCGTGCTTACCGAGGACGTCGTTCTTCAGGAGGCTGTCCTTGAGAAGGCAAAAGCAGAGGAGATCTGCGTCTGCTCGACCGATATGGATACTTATACTGCCTGTGCAGTCTTAAACGGAATTATGGAGACAATGGAGGTCTGATCGTCCGAAATGGCCATTTTTGTATGTGATCTTCATATGCATTCAGCTGTTTCCCCGTGTGCCGAGAATGATATGACACCGGGGAATATGGTTTCTATGGCTATGCTCAACGGCCTCGATGTGATCGCTATAACCGACCACTGCTGTGCGAGAAACTGTGAGGCGGCGGTCAAGTGTTCCGAGTTTTTGAAGAATGAACATGGAAAAGCACCGCTGGTCATTCCGGGTATGGAAGTGGAAGTGGCGGAAGGTTTCCATGTGGTCTGTTTGTTTCCAGATGTAAAGACGGCTATGGAATTTGAGGAATACTGGACGGCACACCGCCCGAAGATCAAGAACAGAGTTGATATCTTCGGCAATCAGTATGTCATGAATGATGATGACGAAGTGGTTGAGGAGCTTGAAAATCTTCTTTCTACGGGTTCGGATGTTTCCATGATCGAGCTTTATGAGAAACTTGATGTGATGGGGGCTGCGGCGATCCCTGCACATATTGATAAAGACTCCTACAGTATGGTGGCGTCTCTCGGTACTGTACCGGAAGAATGGAAGGGTAGACTTCTTGAGGTCAGTAGAAGATGCAATCTTCCGGAGTTCTGGGATAAACACCCTGAACTGGCCTCATATCACTATATTGTAGACTCGGATGCGCATCAGCTTCCGGATATTGCCGATCCCGGATACTCGCTGAAACTGCCTATTGAAAAAAATCCCGATATGGATGCCAAGACGTTTGTTAATGCATTGCGGGATTTGATGAGAAAGTGATATAATAGGCACGTTGACAATAACAAATATAGATTTTGAAGTGCTTTTCCGACTGTTTATCAGTTGGTAACTGGGGAGAATCTTGAGAGAATTATCGCTTCATATTCTGGATATCCTGACGAACTCGACCCGTGCCGGCGCGTCGCTGGTGACGCTTACGATCGACATGATATCGAAGAAAGACCGCCTTGTTGTTTCATTTGAGGATAACGGGTGCGGAATGAGCGAGGAATTCGTTGCGAAGGTCACAGATCCTTTTGCGACAACAAGAAGTACGAGAAAGGTCGGACTGGGACTTCCTCTTCTGAAAGAGTTGTGTGAGCTTACAGGCGGAAGCCTTGAGATCACGAGCAAGCTCGGTGAAGGAACAAAGGTAGTTGCTACACTTGTACCTTCGTCGATCGACTGCCTCCCTTTGGGCGCGGTAGGAGAATCGTTAGCTGCTCTTGTCGGATCGTGTGAGAAGACCTGCGATTTCGTAGTTATCTTCCGGCATGATGTGAACGGGGAAGCGGTCATCGATACACGCGAGATCAAAGAGAAACTCGATGGGATGTCTCTACAGGAACCGGAGATATATTTGTTTTTGTGTGATTATTATCGCGAACAACAAGAATTAATACTTGGAGGTTTATAAGTATGAAATCATTAGCAGAACTCGAAGCAATCAAGAACAAGGCAAAGTCCGACATGTCCGCAAGATCTGAAGCCGGCA
>JAILHZ010000131.1 GCA_024695545.1 Clostridiales bacterium | reverse complement strand
GCAAGCGCGGTCCTGTGTGACAGACCCTCTTTGGCAAGGATCGAGGTGATATAGTTTTTCACTGTACCCTCGGAGATGAAGAGTTTGCTCGCGATCTCTTTATTGGAAAGTCCGTCGGCGACGGCACGAACGATTTCGAGTTCACGCTCGGTATAACCGCTCTCATCAAACCCTTTTCCGGCCGTCGATGCATTAGCTGATTTGCTGATCGACTCGAGGAGGCTTTCTTCCATAACGCTCGTGCCATTATAGACGGACTTGATCATCTGCTTGAGATGGTCGGGAGTGTGGTTCTTGATGAGGTATCCCTTCGCGCCGTTTCCGAGTGCTTTCCGGACAAGATCATCGTCATCGAAAGTCGTCAGGATCAGAACTTTTCCGAGGTCCTTCTCCACGATCTCTTTTGTCGCTTCGATACCATCCATCACGGGCATCTGGATGTCCATGAGTAATACATCAGGTTTATCCTTTTCAGCGATCTCGATCGCTTCACGGCCGTTACTTGCGCAGCCCAGGACCTCGAAATCATCATCCACATCGAGGATGATCTTCATGCCGTCTCTTACAAAATCACTATCGTCGGCGATGATGACTTTAATTTTCTCCATCTTTACTCCTCCTTCAGTGGCAGCAGCATCGTCACGGTGAATCCGGCCGTGCTTTCAAAAGAAATCGTACCGCTGCATTCTCTGACTCTCTGGCGCATGCCCGAGATGCCCATGCCGTCCCTGATCTCTGAACAGCCTACCCCGTCGTCCGCGATACTGACGCGGACACGCTGCGCCATGACAACGAGCTGGATATCGATGCGGCTGCACTTACTGTATTTCATGGAATTGGATACCGCTTCAAAAGCATTATCCAGAATCACTTCCCATATCTTATCCGGGATGTTCGAGGTCTCGCCCTCGGTCGTAAGCTCGGTCTGTACGCCCTTGGAATTGCAGTCCTCGCAGAGCTTATAAAGCTGAAGCATCGTAAGCTGTCTTTTCTCCGGACGCTCTTTTCTCAAGATCCCCCGGATCTCATCCATGCCGCCGCGGAGCTGGTCGATGACCGCCTGGATCATGGCCTCGGATTTCTCCGGATCTTTCTCCATCAGGACCTTGGCCGCTTCGAGCTGGTATACGGAACCGTTGATGTTATGCCCGAGTTTATCGTGGAGCGTCTGCGACAGCGAAGCCCGATGTTCGAGGACCTGGTTCTCCGCCATGATCATGCTCCTTCTCTGCTCCATCTTCGCCGCGTATTCCTTCTGCTGCATATCGCGCTTTAGGTTCTGCTCGTTGATGGTATCTTCCAGCATCTGCTTCCTATACGAGCGGATCACGTAATTGTGCTGCAGATAGACGATGGCCGTGAGTGATACTGCAATCAGGCGCGTAACTATATCGATCGGACCGGGCACGAGAAAGCCCACGATCGGGAGAAGGTATATCTTCGCATCAAGTGATTCGAACAGCGACAGGAAATCGTAAACGATAATGAATCCCAGAAGCATGAACCCGGTCTCGCCGAGCGCCATCAGCGCAGAGAAAAATCCGGCAGCCGTGATCAGAAGGAGAAACCTGGATTTTCCGGGGACGATCTCGAAGAAACACATGGACGCCAGATACATCGCCACCAGAAGGAGCACCCATGCAGACACCTGTGTATCCTCTGATCTTTCGATGTAACCATATGCGCTGAAAGTGACCATCAGAAAGATGCGCACCAGCACAAAATAATGATTCTTCAACCGTTCCAAAAGATTCTCCCCACCGGTTCGGAATTGGCGCCGGGTCCCAAGGCAAAAGCACTTGTCCGACTCCATAAATATTTTACTTCATCATAATAGCATAAAATGCAACATATTCCTTTGCTGAATCGTCTATAATGTAAGTACATGAAAAGGGGTGACACTCATGAGATCAAGACAGTTATTTGCAGGAATACTTATCTCATCCATTCTTCTGTCGATGGGAACCGGCTGCTCAAAAAAAACGAAAAGTAAAACCAAATCAAACATCGCCATGCTCGACCAGGCAAGTGGCGAAAATGCGATCTATGATCAGGTTGCTTCCAAAAAAACCAAAGGGAAATCGAACGATGAGGAACTTAAGGAAGCCTACTCCGAGTTTGTTGTCGGAATGGTAAACCGCTGTGCAGCAAATTCCGGCAATGAGAACTTCATGGTCTCCACTGACTCAATTCTTTTCGCGATGGAAATGACTGCAGCCGGCGCAGATGGAGAAACACTCGACCAGATGCTCGACACCCTCATGCCGGGAGTGGATAAAGAAGATGCACTCCTGTTTGCGGCTGACCGTATGGATCAGATAAAAAGCAATCAGCTGAAGATCGCCAACTCCGTCTGGATCAATGAAAAATCGGAGCCCGCCTTCTTCAGCAATTATCTGAAGTATGTCGAGAATAATTTCGATGCAAAGATCGATGCGCTACCCTTCGATGCCAGCGGTGTCGGTCAAATCAATTCCTGGGTAAATGACAACACAGACGGAATGATCCCCTCCTTAATTGATAAACTGGAATCAGAGGACATTATGGTTCTTGTCAATGCACTCTCATTTGATGCGAAGTGGAAAAAGCCATTCGAAGCCAAAAACGTAGAAGATGGATATTTCTACCGAGCGGATGGCGGCAGAGACAATTGTAAGTATCTCTGCGGGGAAAACGATGTTACTTATCTGCACAACGATAAAGCCACCGGACTCTTAAAAGTTTACGATGGCAAAAAATATGCTTTCATGATAATGCTCCCCGGAAAACCTCAAAAAGGGTATGGTGAAATCGAATTTGAGACACTAGATGACCTTCTCAACGGCCGCTCGTCAAATCTCGATGACGAATACGATGACGGAGACGACGGTATAACCTACGATATTAATTCATTTATTGCCGATATGACGGTAGAGGATTATTGGGAGTTTTGGGAAAGCAAAAACAGTGATGATGTTGAATATGAATTCCCGGAATTTACGAGTGAGTATTCCACATCCATGAAAGATATTCTCATAGACATGGGTATGGAAGATGCTTTTGATTCCACCAGAGCAGACTTCGGGAACATGAGTAACCTTAAACCTCTTTTCATCAGTGATGTGGTCCATAAGACAAAGATCGAAGTAAATGCCTTGGGCACCAAGGCCGCTGCCTCCACCGGAGTGATCATGGAGCACAATGGCATAGACGTAAAAAGGAAAGTAATCTGCAACCGTCCATTTGCCTACGCGATCGTTGATATGGAGACAGGCCTTCCAATCTTCTTCGGAACTGTTGCAAGCATTGAATAATCGTTCTATAGAAATCCATATGGAAAAAGGGCGGGAATTGATCTTCCCGCCCTTTCTTCGTTTTCTTTTTCCTTTTCTCTCAGATATCCTTCTACTCTTCGCCGTTTCGGATCTTCACTCCGACACCGCCCACACTCAGTGTGAGAATCAGATAGGCACAGGTAACAGCAAGAAGAACCAGGTAGGCTTTCCTGTCGCCGACGAAGATCATCTCGGTCGCATCCAGGAACCACTTCTGCGGCATCAGAGACGCGATCGCCTTAATGAGTTTAGACGTTCCGTCCAGCGGGAAGAAAGTTCCGGCAAGAAGTGATGACAGCGAGAAGAGTGCGAATGCGGCAATGTTCGAATTCATTACATCGCCCATAATGACACCGATCACAAGGCTGATGGAGCTGAAGATCAGGCCGAGAAGGAACATCATCAGGAGGAACTTCGCTCTTCCGACGCCGAACTTCTCTGCATCAAGACTCAGCGAGAATATGCCCAGAACGATCGTCATTAGGACTGTCGCGATTGCACTGACCACGAACTTCGAAGCGAAATATGTGTACGAGGACATGCCCGTGAGGCGGAGTCTTGTGAGCACTTTATCATGCTCATCCTTGATGACCGTGTGTGCGATGAATACTCCGCAGAACACATATCCGAGAGTCATGAATGCGATGGCATATCCGATGGCGGTCTTCCTGTTTTCCTGATCCTGCGTAAGCGATCTGGAAGAGCCGCCTGAGAGCTTGACGACTTCTTTCTCCGGAGAACTTGCCAGTTTCTGATTGAGAAGCTCAACCGCCTTCGGCAGAGTCCATTCCGCGACCGTTTTCTTGATCAGGGCGAGTTCTTTTCGAAGGGAATAATCGAGCATCTCGAAGCGGCCGTCCTCGGACAGAACATAGCAGGTCAGTGCCTGATCCTCTTTGCCTTCTTCCATCAGCCGGTCGAAGTCCTTCGGGATAAAAAGGGCCGCGCCCATCCTGTCGAACTCGCCATCGTATTCGATGCGTGCATCTGCTGCTGCCTTATCCATATCCGGCACCTTGGCACGCACAATGGAAAAAGCACCGCTCGATGCGACCTTCTTCAGCATGTACTCGGAAAGATCACTTCCGCATGCATCGTACACCTTTACAACAAAAGCACCCTGACTGCTGTAGTATGCGACCTTTTCTTCCTCGGATTCCAGTTCGGCGACCGTTCCCTCCGCCTGCTTGGAAAGTGTGATCGAATTCATCTGATGCGCCTGCAGAACGAATGTGGAAAGGATCGGAACGATCACGATGAAGAACCAGAAACTCTTGTTTCTAAACAGTAATTTGAGACTGGATTTGATCAGTGTTATCATGCTCTTCCCCTCCTTCTGATTGAACTTGCCGCGATCGAGATCAGCGAACATACGACGATGATCCCTGCGCAGTAAAGAATTGCGCTTCCGAAATAGCTGCTGCTTCCGGATGATGCCTGCTCGACCATCGCACGGTTGCAGTGATAGATCGGCGAAAGCGTCTTGAGATACTGAGGATGATCCGAGAACATATATGTCTCGAAACTTCCACCGAAGAACCCCATGGTCCATACCAGAGAGAACGTCAGGATAGCCGTGATGATTATGTTATCCGTGATGCTCTGGAACATCAGTCCGAGCGCGGAGGATGCGGCTGTCATTATCAGGAACAGCAAGGCAACATACAGAAGGTTGCCCCAGCTTGTTCCGAAGAAAACGGCATTCAGCATCGCGGCCACAAGTGTTCCCAGCATAACCACGATCGAAAGGGGGATGAACCTTCCCAGATAGATCTGCGTCTCACCGAGCGCCGATACCGTGTATCTTCTTCGGATGCCGTATCTCTTCTCACTTGTCAGAAGTCCTGCAGCACAGATGATCGCGCACCAGGAGTAGTAGAGAACGAAGACGATGCCGTAGTATCCGGTCGAATCGACCGCCTTGACAAAGGACGGATGCTCGACGGAAAGCTTCACACTGTCATATGAATAATCTCCCTGCGGACCGGATCCCGCATTCATCATCTCATCACAGAAGTTCGACATGAAATACTCGATGGCCGCGCCCTGCGTCGGCTGGTCGGATACGCGGTAGATCGTATATTTACTACCTTCAAACTTTACGAATCCGGCCAGATCATTATCGGAAATCAGATTCTCCGGTTCTTCGCCTTCCAGTTTGACAAAGACGATGCCGCCCTTCTGTCCGGAAGTCTTCAGTGCCTCTTCGGCAGACGCCCACCGGCTTCCTTCTTCGATCGAATATCCGCATCGGAATTCACCGTGTTCCTGATAGGTTTCCATCAATCCGGAAAAAGCACTGATCAGGACAGCGGATACGAGTACCGGGCAGATAGCAAACAATAGCACATTGACCCAGCTCCTGCCCATGAGCTTGGCATTGTTTTTGATTAGATACCGTATCATGATCAGATGTCCCTCAGTTTCTTTCCCGTCAGTGTCAGGAAGACTTCCTCGAGAGTGATGCTCGATGTATCCTCGACCACCAGTTTCTTCAGTTCTTCGGAAGTTCCGGTCGCGATGATCTTGCCGTTATCCATGATCGCGATCCTCGTACAGATTGCTTCGACTTCTTCCATATAGTGGGAGGTATAGATGACCGTCGCTCCGTTCTTATTCGACTTCTTGATCCGCTCGAGGATAAAGTTTCTCGACTGCGGGTCGATGCCGACTGTCGGTTCGTCAAAGATCAGAAGATCCGGGTGATGACCGATCGCGCATGCGATATTGAGACGGCGCTTCATACCTCCGCTGAATGTCTTCGCATAGTCGTTTCTTCTGTCGAGAAGTCCGACATATTCGAGTGACTCATCGATGCGCTCCTTCAGTTCTTTTCCGGAAATACCGTAAAGTGAAGTAAAGAGTTCGACGTTCTCCCAGGCCTTCAGTCTGCCGTGGATCGCCAGATCCTGCGGGATATATCCGAGGTGTTTACTGAGTTCCTTTTTATTCTTTCTAAAGTCTTTTCCCATGAATTCCACAGTACCGATCGTCGGGCGGACGATGTTGCAGATC